>CAJQOB010000019.1 GCA_905479845.1 uncultured Flavobacteriales bacterium | reverse complement strand
TTTTTGATACAATGAATTATCCGTAACTTCCAATTATGAAATTTTTTAGCCTCATTTGTTTCCTATTGATCGGACTCCACTCCAGTGCCCAAGCATTTAGCTTCGTCGACACGAGCACTATTCTGGTTAAAACTACGGATGAATCTCCCGCGCACTGGTATTTAGAAATTTTCAATGATATTGCAGTGAACACCACTCTTCGTTGGAAGGCATCATTCGATCCAAACTTGCCTCCGCAATGGGTAATCACATTCGATGATCAGAACAACTTTCACAATCCTGTGAACGACGGTGACAGTGCAGATTTCACCTTGTATGCCGCTCCAAGTTTTCCTCAAAAATTGATCATTGGAGGGATTCTGAACAACACAGCCGGAACGGCTTCCGTATACTTTGATATTTATGATCCTGCTGATCCTAGTTTTGTTCAAACGATCGAATATCGCTTCATTATCACGATGGGAAGCGGAACATGGGGAACGAATGAACTCACACAGGAAGAACAATGGTACCTTCAGAGTGGAAGAACATTTACCTTCTCTGACGATTTTAATTCCAATGAAATCGCATTTTATGACACCTCTGGAAAATGCGTTTATACCTCTTCGATTGACGCGAACGTCATTACTGTTCCTTCAACAATTACGAAAGGTGTTTACTTCATAAGAATGAAAAGTGGAAACACCTTCTATTCTAGTCGTATCGTTCTATAAAACTGCTTTAACGATCTGCTTTGCGCCTTTGCGCCCTTTGTGGCAAAAGAAAGAAACCGCAAAGTACACAAAGGGCCAAAGATGCTTTTTGTGAAGGAAATGATCCACTCTATTTAGTTCTGAACAGAGCTAGATTTTCAATACTTTCATTATCTTTAATTAAAGTCCAATTTGATGAAAATCTTTCTTGTTTTTTCCCTTTTTCTATTGAACAGCATTTGCTTTTCACAAGATTTGCGCTCGCTCAAAAAAATGAAGCCAGCAGATGATTTTGAAAATATCCATGTAGAAAAAATTTCAGAAGATTCTTTGCAGAGTGCGTTCGTTATTTGGGTTAAATCTGGAGTTAAGCAACACTTTCATGCAGAGCACACTGAAAACATTTACGTGATCTCTGGTAAAGCGACAATGACCTTGGCAGATTCAACATTTACCATTCGTAAAGGAGATCATTTAACTATCCCAAAAGGGACACCGCATTCTGTTACTGAAGTCTTCGGGAGAAAACCTTTGCAAGTACTATCGATTCAATCACCATTATTTGATGGATCGGATCGCATTTTTATAGAAATCAACCATAAATTATGATCATTACAACCACAGAAACGATTCCAAATAGAGAAATAACAGAAGTTCTCGGCATTTCTAGAGGAAGCACTGTTCGAGCGCGAAACGTAGGGCGTGACATCCTCGCAGGCTTTAAAAACCTTGTTGGCGGAGAAATTGATGAATACACTAAACTTCAAGCTCAATCGCGGGAACAAGCTCTCCAACGAATGAAGCAAGATGCCGAACAATTAGGTGCAGACGCCATTGTAAACGTTCGTTTCGCAACAAGTGTAATTGTTCAGGGGGCATCAGAAATTTTGGCCTACGGAACAGCAGTAAAACTATCTTAATATGGAAGCTTACGATATTGGCTATGCCATTGGAAGCATGCTACCCTTTTTGTTAATACTCGCTGGATTCGTCGTTTTCGTCGTTCTCATGATCAAGCGATCGAACCAGAAGAAGAATGAGAACTTCGAGGATAGAGATTTCTAAATCTCCTTCCTATACCGAAGCAATCGTATTTTTTACCTGTTGAAAATGACGTTCGTTGTGACAAAGAATGAACTCGCAGGCTTCACTTGTATTGAACTTAACGACGGCTCCAATTGCAGAATTAAATCGAACGGGAAGTACGTCCTTTTTCCGAGTTTGCTCAACCCAATCAGACAATTGATTCAGCGTTTTCTTCATTTCCGAGATAAGTCTGTCTACTTGCGCTTTAGTTAATTCATCCACGTCTAACACAGGCTTGAACAACTTCGTGGTTTTCATTTTGAAACGAATCTCTCCTTCTTTAGGCCGAAACCGTTTAATCAAAAAAGAAGGAATTGCACGCGTAGACCGAACATCCACCTCATCTTTTACCGAATTTGATTTTGCCAAGGCATCATCCACTTTAGTTGCGTAGGCTGTATGCCCCAAGATCATGTGCTTGAGCACCTCCGCTCCGCTCCATGCCTTTTCATGTGGTCTTTTCATAAAAACCTTGTGGTCCATATTATTGAATTCATCAAGTTGATTCAGCAAAGAATTAATGCGTTGAATTTGATGTGCCGGTTTGATCTGTACTCTCATTGTTCTAAGTTTAGTTAAAATCTATTTAGCAATATTGCTAAATGGCTAAATGGCTAAATGGCTAAATGGCTAAATGGCTAAATGGCTAAATGGCTAAAACAAAGATCTCGGAATAAAATCAGTCCAAAATTG
This sequence comes from uncultured Flavobacteriales bacterium, assembly GCA_905479845.1. Lineage (GTDB taxonomy): Bacteria > Bacteroidota > Bacteroidia > Flavobacteriales_D > Crocinitomicaceae > UBA4466. The sequence continues at coordinate 22,761 of CAJQOB010000019.1, read as the reverse complement.
ATCTAGATCAAGATTTCTCTTTTCTTAACCTACTAAAGGTTTCGGGTGTCATATTCAAGTATGAAGCCAGGTACTTTTGAGGAATCGTTCTCAATTTCTCAGGACATCGCTCCATGAAAATTTGGTAACGCTCCTTTGCAGATAAAGTAATTAGTTCTATTTCCCGTTGAACTCTTCCAACCAATAAATTTTGATGGACGATTCTGCCCCAGCGGTCAAATTCTGGATAGATCTCAAACAGGCTATCGTATTGTTGTTTATTCATTCGAATGAGCTTTGTTGGAGTCAAGGCTTCTAGAAAATAATGAGATGGTTTTTCCATCAAAAAGGAATCATACACCCCAGAAAAACTTCCATTAAAACTGAAACCTATCACTTGCTTATCCCCTTCTTTTGATAGAATGTAAATGGTTTGAACACCTGATACTACGACATAGAAATAACGTTCAACCTTACCTGAACTGGTGATGAAATCCGAACGATCATATTCAACCTCTTCCCACATCTCAAAGAATTCAGGATGTGTTTCAACCGACAAGTTGACATTCCGAAAAGCGTTGATTAATAATTGTTCGTACTCCATATTGTTGACAAAATACGGTGCATTTTGACATTTTCAAAGAGAGGATTGGACGAATGATTATACGTGCTTAAGTTTTGGTTTTTTACGATTGAATTCTGTAATTCTACCTTCAACAATTCTAAAGAACTTTCCATTTATTTCAAATGTCTTTCCTTCACTCATTGATGCAAGGTTCGTCAGATCCTTTTCGATGGAATGGACCGACCCTTTCGTTTTACGTGCAAGTTCCAAGTATTGAATATTCATCCCAACGACAGATCCACAGAGAATCACGCGAACTGGCTTGTCAATTTTGTCAATCAAGGACATATCCTTTATCGGCGCAAAGTTATCTGCAATCAACACAATTTCCTTTGCTTTAGGATTTCGTTCGATTGCTTCCAAAACGGCCTCTAGATCATTTTCTGGTCCATCTCCGCCATAACCGTTGCTAATCGTTTTTAGTGCCAAATCGCGTGTTTTGCCATATTCTCCACCCTCGTGATGATAAATCCCACCGATCCTTCCAACGACTTTTTTCGGATCTGGAGTTCGGTCTCCATCGTTGAAGAATGTAACATGTGACACTCGATCTTCCAATTCATTCAGCTTAAACCACAACACAAGTTGAACAATAAACGGCGACATGCTTCCTGTCATATCAGAGACCACTACCATGTCGTCCCATTTATTTCGATCCAAGACTTTGAGTATAGTTGAATCGAGCAACGTTTTTCTAATTTTCTTCGCCTCTTTGATCGATAATGGCTTCACATCCTTTGACGTAGAATCTCCCGTACGCCGAGTGGGAAGAACTTTCTCGATGTAACTGTAATCTACGGCCGCCACATCTGATGATTGTTCTTTACGGTAATGGATGACTATTCCATGGAACATCACTTTGGCTTCTGCCTCATTCTTACAGCGCATTTGCCGAATCAATCTCCATTTAACAGCAGGATTTGAAACAGCATCCTTGCGTAAACTCTGTACCACTTTGATTCGCTTTCTATTCAATTCAGTCATATCGAATTCTTTCGGGAAATTTGAAAAAACGAGATCAACCTGAAAAATATCGGCTTTCTTGAGTGCTTGTCGATCAGAATTTGAAATCACCTCCGACTGTCCAAATTGCATATTGATGACTACAGCTTCGTACAAAGATGTCGTCAGTGAATAATTGAATTTTTTCACTTCTCTTTGATCAAGAATATCCTCAACTGTTCTGTCAATTTGAGCGAAAGAATTCATTGCTAAAAAGAGTGTTACAAAAATGAAAAGCAGTGTAAATCGCATATTTCCAAAAGTTTAATGATTCTACCATATAATGTCGGAACTTGAAAAAAGTAAAACGCAAAAATGAAATTTCAATAAAAAAACCCGCCGAATAATCGACGGGTTCCCTATAAATCCTACAAGTCTGGTTAGTAGAAAATTCTGAATTATTTATTATTTCACTTTCCAGTAAGCCGCCACTTGTCCAAATTGGAAATGGATTGGCATGTGAGCGGGATCTTTGGTCCACAAGTACAAATCTGGGTTCTTTTGGAACAACAAAATCGTATCTGATCCGCCAAACATGAATTTTCCAAACTCATCTCCTTTGGCTACTTTCTTTCCTTTCAATTTCTTCATATCCACACCAGAAACTTGCGCCATTCCAATCGGAACTGAAGCAACAAGTCCTGCTGGACCTCCTGTATCTACAACAAATACTCCACGCGCTTGTTGGAATTCATACCCTCCAACTGCACTATCTGGAGCATGGAATTCACCGTCTCCATCCAATTCAACATCCAAGAATACTTTTCCTTGAATGGCCTTACACTCTTTCACCACACCGTCAGCTGGAGAATGGAATCTGTGATAATCGAATGGACTCAAGAAGTAGTGAACAAAGGTTCCACCATCGAAATGCTTGGCCAACTCTTTGTCTTGCAATAATTCTTCAATTGTTGTTACACTGTGCGTATGCTTCAAATTAACTTCTGTAGGCTTACCATTCAACCCTAACACTTGCCCTCTCTCATCAATTGGATAGGCTTGTTGGTAGGTACAATCAGCTGAAGAAACGATCGCATTGTTGTTTCCTGGCTCTGCTATCGGGCGTAAAGGAGTTTGTCCCTTTTTGTTCGCTCCATTGAATTCTCTGTAGAAAAACTCGTTAAACGTTTTCCACTTTTTCGCATTGTCTTTGTAAAGGTGAAAGTTATACATCGGGTCAGCGGCAAAAGATGCCAACGAAACCAGGGTAAGTGATTCCTTAGTATCTAAAAATGCTCCCCAATCAACGGCGAAATCGCGCAGCCAATCAGCGAAAACAAACTTCCCGTGTTTGTAATCTTGCATTGTTCCTCCTGTCAAAGGCAATTCTTGATCTACCAAGAAATAGAATTGACAAAGTAAGTCATATACTTTTTGGTTGTACCCATTCACAGTGTCATCGCTTGTCCATGCCGTAGGATACTCTGGGTCGAACGTTTCATTAGGAACAAGTACGAGGTACTGTTCAACGTAATTAAGATATTCGTCTGGTGATGTCGGCCAGCCGTTCCCGTCAAACACATCGTCAATCGCTGCGTAAAGATCTGGATGCAACTGAGCATTTCCTCTTCTGTTGGCTATTAGTAAAGATGTTTCTAATGCAAGGCAAAATTCCTTGTCATCTTTGATTTGTTTTTTTAATTCTCTGTAGGCAGTAGTGGTTTTTGGCCACTTTGGAATTGATTTACTCATGATAATGGTTGTCTAAATTTAGTAATGTGGTTTTTCGCTTTGTAAGTAAGTGGGCGAAAGATACGGGGAAGGAATGGGGTATAAGCGCGTAGAAATACCTGAAATAACTCCGACTAACTCGGCGTTTGGGATAGGATAATCTTTTTACTAAGCAATTTCGAGAAATGTCGAAGCGTAATGAACCGAACCCAACGAGAAGATAGATGGTACACCAATGGAGCGACCACTCCTACACAAAGAACAATAAAATCTGACACTCTCATACCATTAGTACTCAGTACTATGAAGAGCGTAATTAACGGAAAGACAACAAAAAGGAATAGTACCTCGCGAAGGGGTTTTGTCTTTTTAAGGGACAAGGTTAATTCTACATTACTTCCAACATTCTGAAAATCTCCTCGAATGGTCCATGGATTATACGTTCTTAAAACACCAATAACATGCTTACTTGTGATTTCAAAGAAACCATCTCTGATTATTCCTTTGTACTCCTTCTCATGATAGTCAAAACCCTCAGTAAAAACTTCTTCATTCAATCCAACAAGAGTATCGACATTTTCGTTTAACACCTCTTTAAACTTCGCCCCATTTGTGTGAAGATGAAGCTTTATACTAAACGGACTAAATCCAAAAGTATTCATTGAAGCTTTCATTGTGAAGAGATAAATTAACGTTCTGAATCTCCCAATATAGCACTAATGATGCACTATTTAAATAGTTGTCAATTCTTACAATCGAACAAACCTTTTAATCACCTCTCCCCTTCTAGATCTAACAGAAACAAAATAAACTCCCTGTTCAAATTGGGACATATCAATCTGGTATTCGAATTCTTCGGTAGCCGCTTTTATTTCATCTCCTAATACCAACCGGCCGTTTACATCCATAAGTGAAATAGCAAAGTCGTCCATTTTAAGATTCGAAAGTGAGACGTTAAGAATACCATTCGTAGGATTCGGAAACAACTCGACATTCAAATTCAAAAGCTTGTCATCTATCCCTCCTATTGGGTTCATGTACTCGTAACTTCCCATATCCACCGTTGAATTGACAATCCTGTTGTTCGAAAGCAGATCTGTAACGAAAATTCCATTGTTGTCTCCAGCATCAATGCACAGTGAGGTATTTTGTAACTGTAATCCATCATCAGCGGTCATCCAAATCCCATCCGGACCAGCACCTAAAGCAATATCTTCAAACATCGGATCGGTATCAATATTACCTGTTCCAGCACCAGAAATCACACTTGGTGCATTTTGTCCTGTTAAGTTGATGTCTGAATATGTAGCTACAACTTCAGCCCCCGTCCCTCGAACATAAAACTGCGGTCCATCCCCTGTTGCTGTATTGTTCCAAACAATGCAATTTTGAAGTATCACGATGCATGTACCTAATGATGTACTCGCTCCTTGATCTAGATTGTCTGCGATGAAAGCACCTCCGTAACCATTCGTGGCTGAATTATTAATAAACGCACAGTTAATTAGTACTGGTAGACAATTACCGCCACTACCGCCCCAAGCGTACATCGCTCCAACATTTGTTGCTGAAGTGTTCTCGTAGAAAATAGTGTTTATCACCGTTGGACTTGCCGTTCCTCCTACTCCATAGCTGTCCATTCCTCCCGCCTCAATTAAAGCGTGGTTTTGAGTGAAAACGCAATTGATGTACGTTGGCAGTGTATTTCCTCCATTGTACCCATTGTTAAAAGCACCAGCTCCCCATGAAGCGGTATTGCCTCGGAATAAACAATTTCGCACAACTGGATGACAAAACCCTCCAGGATTGTAGCCATGGTTGTACAATCCTCCACCAAGTCCATTACCCGAATTCGATGGAGTCCGATCATCATTACCAAGCTCGATGATAAAGCCATCTAAAATTGCGGTTGTGTCCAAATCTTGGTTGTAAACAACTTTATAACTGTTGTCCGCTATTCCTGCTGCACCAATCTCACCACTCAGAATACTTGTCAAACCGTTAGTCAAATCACGCTCGGACAATTGCACTTCTGTACCAGTAAATCCTCCATAAATGGCTACAGCGTTCCTCATACTGAACGCGATCGTTCGATCTGTTGTAGTGGTTGTATAATAAGTTCCTGTCGCAACCCAGACCTCGTCATTGACCCCAGCCGCATCAATCGCGATTTGAAGAGACTCACCAGGATATGCATTCACCCAACTTGTACCATCCATAATCCCTGCACCTGAAGGTGTTACAAATATTGTTGCTCCATGAGCATAGATCGAAAACACGAGAAAGAGTGCAACTAAAAGTGGGTACTTGTTCATAGCGGTTGTTTTAATCAAAAATGACTGATGCCTTTAAGTTATGCAATATTGATCGATAAATAAAGCCCAACATTTGCATAAAAAAACCCGCTTCGTAAAAAGCGGGTTTCAATTAAGTGCTAAATCATTTTACTTATCCTTCTTCACATACTCCTCGAATGTTTTCAATTTTGGCGTCTTAACTTCCAACTTTTCTAACGTCGATTGGTACTTCTTCAAGTCTTTCTTTCGGATTTCAGCCATTTGATCACGTGCTTCTTGCATACGATCTTTAATCAACGCAACCCCTTCCAACTGAGATGCCGTTGGTGGCCCGAAGTTCATACCGATCGTACTGTAGATATCACCAATATCTTCACGCAATTTATTCTCTGCGCGTCCAACGTAGTTATCTCCAGTTGTTATTACCAAGTCCTTGCGCAGCGTTTCCATTGATGCGGCCAATTTACCCCCTGTCTTCGCCAACTTAGGATTGGCTTTCGCTTGCATCTGCGCATGTTTCGTCCAAGTCTCTAACTCATAAACCAAGTACGCCAATTCCTCATTGATGTCAAATAGTTCTTTCGTTGTAGTTTCTTGACGCTTGCGCTCAGCCAACGTAAATACCGATTTCTTTGGATATGCAACTTCAATCGTTGTTTTGAAGGTTTTCTTTCCTTTCTCTATTACAATTGTGTACGTTCCTGCAGGCACACGAGGAGCAAACATCCCTCCACGAGAGAAGGTTTTACCTCCTGCTGTCTTCGGTGCAGAACCATTGAAGTTCCAATACACCAAGTTCAATCCTTTTTTCTTTCTTGGTGAGAGCGATGCTACGTAGTTTCCATCTTTATCAAGAACTTTCATTCGCATTTTACCGAAGGTATGACGCTTCGCCATGTAGTAAGCGATTCGTGCACCAGTTGATGGATTTCGACCCACAAATTGAGTTTCACCACTTGTTCCTCCGAATGTGCTTTCTTCATCCATATAGAAAGTCGGCATTTCCATAAAGTGAACTTCTTCACCGATTACCTCATCCGTAATTTGTCGCAATGGTGTGATATCATCAATAATGATAATTCCACGACCATGTGTTCCAAGAATTAAGTCGTTTGTTTGTGCCTGCATTTCAATGTAGTGAACTGCTGCAGCGGGCATGTTGTTTTCAAACTTCATCCAGTTCGATCCACCGTCAATTGAAACGTACAATCCGAACTCAGTTCCTAAGAAAAGAAGGTTTGGATTCTCAAAATCTTCTTGGAATGAACGTGCAAATCCGTACACATTTTCATCCGCAAGAGACGTCCATGTTTTTCCAAAATCTGTCGTTTTGTAACAGTAAGTATTACCATCATTCTTCGTGTGACCATCAAATACCGCGTAAGCCGTTCCCTTGTCGAAAACACTTGCTTCAATGTGGTAGCACCACGTATTCGCTGGCAACTTTGCGTTCAATAATCCTTCGGTAACGTTCTCCCAAGATTTCCCTCCATTCTGAGAAACTTGAACATTTCCGTCGTCTGTCCCAACCCAAATGACATTCTCATCCAACGATGACTCTGCAATTGTAAAGATCGTACAGTGGTTTTCTGCTCCAGAATTGTCTTTTGACAAACCTCCAGACTCCGCTTGATTTTGCTTTGCAGGATCATTAGTAGTGAGGTCTGGAGAAATCCTCTTCCAGGTATCACCTTTATCGTTTGAAATATGAACAAACTGACTTCCTACGTACAATCTATCTGGATTGTTTAAGCTCGTTGTAATTGGAGCATTCCAGTTGAAACGCAGTTTCGGATCTCCTTTCACGGGGAAAGGTGTGATTACTTTTGTTTGTCTGATTTCATCATCGTAACGCCAAATTGTTTCAGCACCTTGCATTTCAGAATACATGATATGTGGTTTCGTTGGGTGTGGATAGACACGGAATCCATCACCAACTCCAATCACTTCCCAATCGCGTGCTTCTACTCCACCTGGGCTTCTTGTCGGTCCAAACCAACTTCCATTGTCCTGCAATCCACCGTAAATATTGTACGGTTCCTGATTATCAACAGAAATATGGTAGAATTGACTAATCGGAAGATTTTGAACCATCTCCATCGTTTCTCCACTGTTCAATGAGCGGTACAATCCACCATCAGTTGCAGAGAATAATTTATCAGGATCAGTAATATCAAACCAAATATCGTGGATGTCTGGGTGCATTGACCCAAGTCCCTTGAAAGTATTTCCTCCGTCACGACTAATCGAACCGAATAGACCAGCTTTCGCCACCATATCTGGGTTTGTTGGATGAACCACTACTCTCGAGAAATAAAATGGTCGAACAGTTAATCCGAAATCAGAATTTGTATGCTTCCATGAAGCTCCCGCATCTTCTGAACGATACATTCCATTTTTAGATGCATCCTCAGATTCAACTACAGCGTATAAAATATTATTTGCTGACGGCGCAATGGCTATTGCCATTCTACCTAACTGTCCTTCAGGAAATCCTTTGTGGATTTTGTCCCATGATTTACCGCCATCCGTCGATTTGTACAATGCACTTTGATTCCCTCCAGAGCTGAATGACCAACCTGTTCTTCTGTGCTCCCAAAAAGCCGCGTACATGATATCTGGATTCTTTGGATCCATCACCAATTCAGAACAACCTGTGTTCTCATCAATGTAAAAGATTTTCTCCCATGTCGTTCCTCCATCAGTCGTTTTGTAGATTCCACGATCTTCGCTTTCTCCCCAAAGAGCGCCAAGGACACCTACGTAGATTACATCGCTGTTTTCAGGATGGATTCGAATGGAGCTGATACGCTCAGATTTATCCAAGCCCATCTTTTTCCAGTTATTTCCTCCATCTTTTGAATGATAGATTCCGTCACCGACAGAAGTACTGTTTCGTGTCCAGATTTCTCCAGTTCCCACCCAGATGTTTTTATCTGGATTTTGCGGATCGATCGCTACTGCACCAATAGACTGACAGTAATCGTCGAAAATTGGACTGAACATCACACCTCCATCTTGAGATTTCCAAACTCCTCCGCCGGCAGTTCCAATGTAAATAGTTTTGTTATCCGTTGGATGTCCTTCAATATCACTTACACGACCACTCATAAGAGCTGGTCCAATGTGCCTTGCTCGCAGACCTCCAAATAGGTCGTCGCCTCTAAGTTCCGATACAGATTGACATATTGCTGCGCCAGCCAGCATCAAAAACCCGGCTGCTAAAACTTGTTTTAACATGATTCAATAATTAGGCTGGTATTCTTACTCTTCTGTTTCTTCTACCTCAACTGGGAACGCAAAGAAGTCATCTGCTACTTCCGGATTCAATTCGATTGATTCCAATTCAATCAATTGCCCATCAGAATCCGATGTTTTAAAAGTCATTGAAAATGCAAAGTACATTCCATCAACTTCTTGGTAATCGCTATATAATGTTATTGCCATTCCTCCTTTTTCTGGACCTGTATGCATTTCTGATTCCGTTTGCAATGGAACGTATGTTTCTTTATCAAAGTAGTAGTACTCTACATTTTCTACTTCTTCTCCTTCAACAAGCAATGGTGTTTTCGTCACTTTTAATTTGTAACAATCAACCCCATCAACAACTGCGTCTTCCATCAATTCAACTGAATATCCTTTATCAGAATAATCAAGAAGTGGACTTGGGTATTCGCCAATAGATCGTTTCTTGTTTTCAGATTCTTCCGCTTCTGATTTCTCAGCTTTTTGCGTCATGAAGTTCACCGACCAAGCATCAGTTCCATCGAATGCATCTTGTGACATCGACATTCCCATTACTTCGAATTTTGTGATCGTTTTCCCGTCAGCCATCATGTAAATTTCCAATGGAATTGTCATTCCCTGAGCATCAACTTCTGCCATCATTTTTTGACCTTTCAAGTTTCGGAACGCCTCTTTGCCTCCCATTTGCTCAAAATAGTTATCAATAAGTTCGTCTGCCGTTACTTGTGCAAAACTTGAAACTGAGATCATCAATGTGATCGCTGCTACTAAAATCTTCATAATTGTGTCTGTTTTTTCTGAATTTGAATTTACAAAGAGTATACCAGCTCTGAAGCCAAAAAAGTATGAGCGGTTTATTCTGAGTGCCACAGTATAAATCATCTACATCAATAAAAACAGAAAATCGACTCACCTTTCCTTATATAAATACGTTCTGTACATAAACCTCATCCACAAATAATACATGAGCCAGTCCATTTTCTTCTATTTAGTTCTTAGACTTAATTTGAACTATGCGCGCTTACTCACTCTAACCGTTCTAATTAGTTCTTCATGGATGAGTTATGGACAATACAGCCTCTCTTTAGGTACGAATTATGTTTACGCCTTTGGCGAGCGTTCGATTGATTTTCAGAACGAGCAATTCAACCTGAACTCAACTCAAGGTTTTGAAATTACGGTGAACAATGCATACCGATTCAAGGACACAAAACTTCAAGCAGTTTTTGAAGTTGGGTTTCGTCAGCTTTATTTTTCAGGGAACTCTCCGAGTTTAACCTATTCAGGACAATTGAATAAGTTAATTGGTGCTCTTGGTGTCAATTATTCAATTACCGAAAAATTCGACGCAGCTGCGTACATCGAAGCGGAAAACAACTTGGAATTTGACTATTTCTATTCTGAAACTGGTGACTTGTTCAGAATCTCTCTCAGTCTTGAATCAACATTTCATCTCACCAAACGATTTGGAATTACACTCTTATTGAGTAGAGCAATGACACCAATTACAAATGCCTATATCATCACAAACCCTCAGTATCAAGGAAGACTTGGACTGGTTTACCAATTCCTAAAATGAAATTAATCTATCCAATCATATTCATTTGTTTGATCTTCGGATTTGGCTGCACCAAATTCACGGTTGAAGAAACCTTGCCTGACATTACCAATATCTCACCGAGCAACATGAACTCCGAACTGGATCGCATTCATATTGTGGCGGACTCAGACTCATTTGATTATATGTACACCTTCTACGGAGGTGACACTGAAATATCAGCAAGCGTGAAATATTACAATAAACACGGTATACTCTTGTTCGAAAAGGACGCCAGGATCAAAATAAAGGGTGCAGGATCTGCGAACAACCCCATGAAGTCAATTGGAATTGTATTCGATGATAAAGTGAATAATTCGACCTTTCAAATAATAGAAACCTCACAAGCCTTACCAAATGATAATCTCAGTTTGTTGCAATCAATCAGGTTGAGAAATTCAGGGAATGATGATGGCGTAACACATTTTAAAGATCTTTCGATGGCGGAGCTTGCCATTCAAAACTCAATCGACCTTGAGCTAAAATATGGCAAGGCTGTACACGCGTTTGTTAACGATGAATACTTCGGGCTACTCAACCTACGTACAGAAGTTGACCGCATTGGGCTTTCTGATTTGTTGGGAGTGAATGTCGATGATATTACTATTATGAAAATGGACACTCCTAACAACGATCTCGATTTCCGAGAAGGAGATGAACAAGTTGCGCAAGCACTAATTGACGCAATTGAAACGGAAAATGGAACTGCCCTCCATCAATTGATTGATGTCGACAACTTCATTGATTATCTTATATACGAAGATTACATCGGTAACACAGATTGGCCTCAAAACAACGTAAGACTTTACAGTGTAAATGGTAATAAATTTCGTTTTCTATTATATGATCTGGACGGGGCCGCAACCAAAAATAGAGCACCCCGACTTCCCAAAATGGAATATTACGAAGATGACGTTTCAAAAATGTATCAGATTTTACGAAATCACGATCAGGGGTTTATCCAAACTTTCGAAGAGCGTCAAGCCGAAATATATGAGATTTTATCTACCAGCAAATTTAACGCAATAGTAGATGAACTTAGTGCAAACATCAATGATGAAATCGGTTATTTGATTCAGAAGTGGGGCGCTCCTACCAGTACACTTCAATGGTTAATGAACGTTGACAAGCTAAAACAAGATTTTGCCGTAAACGACTTTTACAATCGAAAGCTTTATGAACTGGATTAATGGATTACTTCTACTCGTATTGGTTCAGCTAGGATCAATGTCTGACGTCTTTTGTCAAACAGAAGAAGTCTCTCGCGTGAATGAATTTTGGACGGGCGCTTCACTCAAGTACAAGCTGAATAAGAAAGTTGCGTTCAATCTTGATCAGCAGGTTCGCATTACAAATAATTTAAACGAGATTCGAAGCACCTTTTTCGAATTTGGAGTGAAGTATAAATTCAACAAGCATTTTTCCACTCGCTTTCAACACAGATACACTATCCGAAACATGGAACGCCATGTGAATCGATTCTCTTTAGATGGAACTGGGAAATTCAACATTAAACCAGCCAATCTTGAGTTATCTTACCGTCTACGCCTGCAACACGCAATGGTAACCTTCACAGATGAACCTGAGACCTTTCTGAGAAATCGGGTTCAAATTCGTTACAAAGCTTTTAAGTGGATGAAACTATTCGCTCGATACGAGAGCTTCTATCAATTCAATGACAAAACACGTTTTCGAAGAAACCTATATGCAGCTGGCATCGATTTGAAAGTAAACAAGAAGCTGGATGTGTCACTCTTTTACCGATTAGATCAAAAGATCAATACTAATAATCCTGAGAGAAGAAACATTATTGCTTGCTTGGTGAGTTTCGAGATCTAGGAAACCAAAATCCCGACCTTGAAAACTCAAAGTCGGGATTATTATTTTAGTCTTTCAAATCTTACAACCCGAAAGCAGCTTTTACTTTATCGACGTAATCCAATTTCTCCCATGTGAACAACTCAACATCGTGAGTAACCGTTTCACCATTTGGAGACGTGAATGTTTTCGTAACCGTTTCAGGAGTTCTTCCCATGTGACCGTAAGCCGCAGTTTCAGAATACATTGGTGTTCTTAATTTCAAACGTTGTTCGATGAAGTAAGGACGCATGTCGAAGATTTCAGAAACCTTCTTCGCGATATCACCATCAGTCATGTCGATTTTTGACGTTCCATATGTATCAACGAAAATTCCACAAGGCTCAGCTACACCAATCGCGTAAGACACTTGAACCAAGATCTCATCACAGATTCCTGCTGCAACCATGTTCTTCGCAACGTGACGTGTAGCGTATGCTGCAGAGCGGTCAACTTTTGATGGATCTTTTCCAGAGAATGCACCACCACCGTGAGCACCTTTACCACCATAAGTATCAACAATGATCTTACGACCTGTCAATCCTGTATCTCCGTGAGGACCACCAATTACGAAGATTCCTGTTGGGTTAATGTGGTATTGAATGTTATCATCGAACAAAGCTTGAATATCCGCTGGGAATTTAGCTTTCACTCGTGGAATTACGATTCCAACGATATCTTTCTTGATCTTCTCCAACATTTCAGCTTCACCCGCAAAATCATCGTGTTGCGTTGAAACAACAATTGTGTCAATTCGTTGAGGAACGTTATCGTCAGAGTATTCTATTGTTACTTGTGATTTAGCATCTGGGCGTAAGTAAGAAATCAAACCTGATTCATTCTTACGAATATCAGCCATTTCAATCAAAATAGCATGAGCGATATCCAATGCCAATGGCATGTAGTTCTCTGTTTCATTTGTCGCATAACCAAACATCATTCCTTGGTCACCAGCTCCCTGGTCTTCAGGATTCGCTCTTTCAACACCTTGGTTGATGTCTGCTGACTGTTCGTGAATTGCAGATAAAATTCCACAAGAATTCGAATCGAACATGTACTCTGACTTCGTGTATCCAATTTTTTCAATTGTTTCACGAGCGATCGATTGAACGTCTAAGTATGTGTTCGTTTTTACCTCACCAGCAAGAACCACTTGACCTGTTGTAACCAATGTTTCACAAGCCACTTTCGATGCTGGATCGAAGGCTAAGAAGTTATCGATGAGTGCGTCCGAAATTTGATCGGAAACTTTATCTGGATGTCCTTCTGATACTGACTCAGATGTAAACAAATATGACATAGAGTGTGCTTTTAAATGTAATGAGCGCGAAATTAGTAAATAAATGTTGTATTCGACTCGCTTCGCTTGTTTTTTAGATACAGCGGTGCCTTTGGATTCTCTGCGCTGTTGGATTTTCAGATCGCTGCGCTCTTAGACTAAGTTGGGAGTAAGTTTTGTTCAATCCGCTTCGCGTTGGTCTAATCAAAATTAACGGAGATCATTTAAATCCAATCATCTAACAGCGGAGCAAATCCAACCATTTAATTACTCGAAGAGCAAAACGAATCCAACTTGGAATAATAATTGCAACAACTGTAGACCTATGAAAACACTTATCCCCTCACTAATTATCGCTCTTGTCATTCTTGGATCGTGCTCAAAAGAGCAAAGAATTGTTAATCGAATGCAAGGAAAATGGACCGTTATCGAAGTAGAAATCACAAATTCAGGAACCTTTGAGCCGAACATGGTTTTCCAGTTTGACTATTGCAAAATGCGAACAACAGACTTCTGCGACTATTCACTCCACGATTTTGATCAAGATGCCACAGTTAACGGAACGTACGCGATAGGTGAAAACGGCGAATCGGTTCTTATGTCCTCACTTAATGGTTGGGGAGCCAACTTTAACGAATTCGAAATTGAAAAGTTAAATTCTCGAAGACTTCGTTTGGTAAATTACAATGCTGAAATTGGTGAATATCGACGGTTTGAATTGCGATCGATTGAGTAGAAACTAATTATTGATTTTCTAGCAAAAAGGAATACTACCGCATTTGAAGTCGTACATATAACAAACAGAGACTAGTTTTAACTCAAAAACATTAAAACATCAATGAGAAATCACTAACTTCACTCTCCCTAATTGTTATTTGAATGAAACCATTACTCCTCTTCTTGTTAACGGCAATCACATTGACCTCGTTTTCGCAAAAACCACTCAAAGATTTTTACTTAAAAAGAACGCTGAGTCAAGACGGTTTGCAATACGAATTTTCAGTCCTCGATGAAGACAAACATGGCATTCTTCACTACAACAAAGACAAGTTCTATTTCTGGTACAAAGCACAAGGTGTTAAATGGACCCAAGGGGAGTCGTCAGGCACTTTACTTCACGGTGAATTCGAATCTTTCTACGAAAATGATCAACTCTTTCAAAAAGGGGACTTCAAACGAGGACTCAAATGTGGGGAATGGATGCATTGGCGAGAAGATGGATCTTTGGTTTACGCCGAGCTTTGGCATAAGGGTGAATTGAAATCGAAGAAATGGTACAATGGGTCGTGTATCAGATTATCACCTGACGAACAAAACAAAAAATAACCAACTGAAAATCAGTTGATGGCAAAATAGAAAATGCGAAAAGCGAGTGGATGTGCATATCCACTCGCTTCTTTTTTGTTCGAATATGAGCTTGTATCGCAGTAAGTTCGTTGTATATGTTCCAAATTATCACCTAACCATGAAATGTAAATTTTGCAGCAATTCCTGTATTCGAAAAGGGTTCCAAAAGAATGGAATCCAGAAATATTATTGTTCGCCGTGTAAGAAATATCAGCAAAAGGAATACTCCTATTTTGCTTGTTATTCGCAAACCAATCACCAAATAGTTTCATTGATCAAAGCCAGTTGTGGCATTCGTGATATTTCCAGAGTTCTCAGTATTTCATCTACTACTGTCTTGAAGCGAATTCTATTGATTTCCGATATGGTTAAAAAGCCAATCATTTCAAGAGGAAAAACCTATGAGGTGGATGAAATGATTACCCATATCGGTAGAAAAGATCGTAAGATCTGTATTGTTTATGCGATTGATCGAAAGTCACGATCTGTAGTAGATTTCAATGTCGGTAGACGAAACAAAACCACACTTAGAATGGTTGTAAATACGTTGTTACTTTCTGAATCAAAAGAAATTCGAACTGATCGTTTGAACTTGTATTTGGGATTAATTCCTGAAGAAATCCACTTGGTAAAGCGACGAGGAACTAACTATATCGAACGAAAGAATTTGACCTTGAGAACGCAACTTAAGCGATTGAATAGGAGATCGATTGCTTATACACGAAGTCTAGCTGTTTTGGTGGCAATTTTGAAGATTTATTTTTGGTACTGAATCAACCAATAACTGACTTTATGTTAAGCAGGTTTTCCTTCTAGGATATCCATTAGTCGGTAGTTCAAATACAATTTTTCCTTTCCAACCCTCACGGATTTCAAAAGATCGTTCTTTTCGAGTTCCATGAGATAATTCCCGACCGTTTTGGGAGTCCCAAAACCTTCATCTATAAGATATTGACGTTTGGTGTAAGGAAGTCTAAAAATAATTTCAATTAACTCTTTTGAGTGTAATCTGGGGAGTTTATTTTTGATTTCATCAGACATCTGATCCATTAGTTCAGTTATCCTTTTCAATTGGTTTATACCCTGATTGGCAGTCTTTTCTACCATGTCTAACATATAGACTATCCAATTCTCCCAATCTCCATTTTCAGTTACTTGTCTTAACCGTTTGTAATATTCAGTTTTGTTTTCAATGATGTATTCACTCAAGTAAATGGCAGGAATATCGAGAAGGTTAACCAATTTCAAATAAAGTAATAGTAGAACCCTTCCTGTTCTTCCATTTCCATCAGAAAATGGATGAATGGCCTCGAATTGGTAGTGCATTACAGCCATTTTTATGAGTGGGTCTAGCGTGTCATTTTCATTCACGAAGCTTTCCCAATTACTGAGTTTTTCACGAATAACTTCCTCACCAGATGGAGGAGTGTAAATTGTCTCTCCTTTCGCATTTGATAATGTTGTTCCAGGTGTTGTTCTAATGCCCGATGTGTTCTCCTTTATTCGTTGCATTATTTCGATACACAGGTTTGTTGTTATGAATGGTCTAGAATCAAGTATTTCCAATCCATACCAAAGGGCATTCTTGTAACTGATTACTTCCTTTGATGCTGGATCATCAAACTTCTTATCGGCTACAATTGATTGATAGAGGTCATCATTTGTTGTTATTATATTTTCGATTTCCGAGCTTGCTTTAGCCTCTTGTAAATGAATGGTATCTAAGAATAGCCGTGGATTCGGTAAGTTTATAACTGCTCCATTAAGATTGGCAAGTGACCTACTCGCAGATATCGTCTTTTTGAATATTTCCGTTGTTTCCAAATTACTATTTGGAGGCAATAGAGGTAGCTGATTATAGGGAATGTCCTTTTTGAAATCACTCATATTTAACGAGGGTAAAATTTACACTTCTGTTCTAAACGAGAGTAAATATACGAGAAAATTACTCTCATCACACTTTCAAACGTAATTACTACTCTTGACTCAGTTTGATGAAAAAGTACAAGACATTTGAAAAGAAACATGGGGTTAACCTCCTTCGTGAAACTCAGTCGGAAGCATATATTCGGTCTTCATTCATTCCTTTAGTTCAATCGTGTCTACTTTATCCGCCAAAACGGCAGCAAGTACCTTTCCGTTGGTAGGTCGCTCAAAACAGAACACTCCCCCTACCACACCAAAAAACCAATCCCAAATTAAGATTCCAAGTTTGACCAAGGAATTCAGCCAATCAACCGTACATATATTATCATTTTATCCTAAATTTAATAATTGAAAATCAAACATTTACATATGAAAAAGAACTTTACCTTATTGATCGTACAACTGTCCGCTTTCGCGTCTTTCGCACAGAACAGAGTCACTTTGATTGAGACCTTCACATCTTCAACCTGTCCTCCATGTAACCCAGCGAACGTCCATTTGGAAGATCTCCTCGCAGGAGCAGCGAATGACGGCAAACAGGTTTCACTTAAATATCAAATGAGTTGGCCCGGTGACGGTGACCCTTACTACACTGACGAAGGAGGTGTAAGACGGAACTTGTACGGAATATCTGGTGTTCCCGCAACGAGAGTTGATGGTACAATCCAATACAGTACTGGGAGTATTACGCAAGCAAATTTGGACAATGCTTATGCGGTTGCCCCTAAAGCGTTAATAACAACCACGTACACTATTGATGTTCCAAGTCAGACCATTGATGTATCAGTTGACGTAGAAGCATTGGTAAACACAGACGCTGGACTAAGATTACACGTAGCTGTCTTCGAGTACCTTACTGTTAGTAATGTTGAAAGCAACGGAGAAACCGAATTTGAGCATGTTATGAAAAAGATGCTACCAGACGCGCAAGGTTCGTTTATGCCTGCATTGGCAGTGGGTGAGCATTTCTACTATGATGAAACATACACCTTCAATGGTAACTACAGATTACCCAATAACGCAAACGACCTAATTGATCACGCCATTGAGCATTCTGTGGAGGAATTCACGGATCTTGGGGTTGCGGCTTGGGTTCAAGCAGATGGCCCTGGGTTTGAAGTAAATTCACCAGCGGGTGTTGCTGGTCCTTATACAATAGGAACGGCAAGTTTTGGAGGCGCGATTCCAACCGCTCCAATGACGCAAGACCTTGTAATTTTCAACGACAACACTGGTGATCCATATGACGCTTGTGAACCTGCAGTAAATGCTGCCGAGTTAAATGGAAATATCGCAGTAATCCGTCGTGGATCCTGTGAATTTGGTTGTAAAGCTGAAGAAGCTCAGAACGCAGGTGCTGTAGCAGTGATTGTAGTAAATAATGTTGCCGGAGCTCCAATTACAATGGGAGAAGGAACCTGTGGGGTGAATGTTACAATTCCTGTACTTATGGTCAGTCAAACTGAAGGTGAAGCACTTATTACTGAAATAGAGGGTGGATCAACTGTTAATGCGACCTTAGCTGATAAAGGATTGGAAGTTTATCAAGCTGGATATGGAGACATGTTAAGCAGTTTGAATGAAGATATCATTGAATCATCTGTGAAAATTTATCCAAACCCGTCTAGTGAGGCAGCTGTGGTTGCACTTCGTTTGTCCAAAAGTCAAGATGTGGTAATCGAACTTATTGACATGACGGGGCACGTTGTTTCCTCTCGATTGGAAAAAGATGTTGAAGCGGGTAGAACATTTCATAATCTTAATACATCAGTTCTTTCAAACGGAATCTACACTGTAAAGCTTTCTTCTGGATCTACGGTAATTTCAAAAAAGTTAGTTGTTAGAAACTAATTGAGAAGCATACCTTATCGACTTTGTCTTCTCATGAAAGACAAGAACAAAAATTCGCCTAGTCCCGATAGCTATCGGGGCTGGGCGTTTTTTGTTATTCGCTCCTCCACTGTACAACAAATCTCTATAAACCACATTAAGCACTGTTATATAGACAAGTATAATTGAACTGCATATTTAAAATTTCGAAAACAACCATGTAATACGTGACAATATATTTGCTCTGAGTGCCAGCCAAATGGCAATTATTAATCACAATTACACTAAAATGTCAGACTCAGATCAAAAAATCTTTACAGGAACCCTAATATTTGAAAGCCGGAGAGGTAATACGATGACAATAAAGTTTCCTCAGGTTGAAAGGTGTGCTTGCACAAAGTCTAAACCAGCAGATGATTTCAAAAATTTAATCGAACTTGTTAAACAAGCCTGGAGGGAAGTTCGATGCTAATAATAATTTGACCAATAGAAAAAAAGTAGAAGAAAGAATTTCGCGCCAATTATAAGATTTTGCCATGTGGTATATTGGCTTAAGGATGAAGGATAAGAAAAGTGGAGGATTAGAAGAATTTAACAATGCAGCCGGACATTTTGAACCATTATCCGAAGAAGTAGCGTCCATTTTTGTTGATGCTCTTTTGCATGTTATTCACAACCCAAAAGACATGATCACCGCCAGAACCAACCCTGCACCAAAGCCTCGAATCAAAACTACCATTGAAAAGAGTCTTGAAACAATGGAGAAAATTAAAGATAGACTACAAGATTTAAATCCTTTCGATTAGAACTCTCGGTCTTCTCAGTAACATCTCAAAATAACCCTCCGAGGAATATTCCACTTCCGTCCAGCCTTTATGACAACAAAACTTAGCCCAAAACCTCCTAAAACAAAAAAGGTAATCATCTCTGACTACCTTTTCTTAGTAGCGGGAGCAGGACTCGAACCTACGACCTTCGGGTTATGAGTCGGAAGTTGAAAACGTATTTATGCGCGTTTCAGGAGGTTAGGTTTTGCGAATGAGTGCATTTGAAAGCAAAATGAGGCAAAACAGCACTCAAAAAGCGCACTCAATGATTCTGATCAATGAATTTTAGCAAAACATAATGGTTCAATAAAGCATATTTCATTAACTTCACTGACCCTAATTTAATTTCATGAAACCATTACTCCTATTCGTTATAACGGCATTCACATTTTCATCGCTTGCCCAAAAACCATTGAAAGATTTCTACCTCAAACGTACGCTGAATCAAAATGGTTTACAATACGAATTTTCTGTTCTCGATGAAGACAAACATGGAGTTCTTCACTATTCTAAAGAAAAATTCTACTACTGGTACAAAGCCCAAGGTGTAAAGTCGACCCAAGGGGAATCTTCAGGAACACTGCTCCACGGTGAGTTCGAATCTTTCTATGAAAACGATCAACTCCACCAAAAAGGGAATTTTAAACGCGGATTGAAATGTGGTGAATGGATGCATTGGAGAGAGGATGGTACATTGATATTCGCCGAAGTGTGGTCGAAAGGAGAGCTCAAAGCGAAAAAGTGGTACAACGAATCGGGAAGAATCTACAAATCTGAACGCGATTGGGGGAAAGATTGGAAAAAGGACAAAGCGGATACGGTTATCGTAAGGCGAAAATTGTTCAATATGGAACGGATAATTTATCGTGATTCGGACGGAAAACTTGTCAAGCAAGAAAATCGAAAAAATGGGACTTTGCATGGGAAATCCATGTACTATTCAGGCGGGCAATTGGAACGAACCGAAAAGTATAAGAAAGGCGAACTAATTTCTTCAACGGATGATGTGAAAGAAGAGAAAGAGCCCAAAGAAAAAAAAACAAAGAAAGAGCCAAGAGTAAAACGCGATAAGAAGCAAAAGGAATAAATGCTCAAACTCTCATTATTTAAGCGAGTATCAAGTTCCGCACTTGGCTATGCCATCTCTTTCATGCTTTTGATAGGATTGGTTGCCAGCGGTGTGTTGTTTATTTCGAGTGCTAACAAACGTTTGGAACGACATCATAACATGAAGGAGCATCTTCTTATGAACAACTACCTCGCATTGGTTCATGGCGCGCGTTCGCAATCACAAGGAAAACAACAAATCATTCATGCATCCGGCGACACTTCCGATATTACACGAAGAGATTGGGGTGCATTTCGCGCTATCACGGTTGAGACTCACCATAAAGTTGGAACGGTTAAAAAATCTGCAATTGTTGGGTATGAAACCGACAATTCTCATCCCGCAATCTACCTTCCTGAGAGAAAGCAAACAGTCAAATTGTGTGGCGAAACGCGCATTGAAGGAACAGCTTTTCTTGGTGAGCGAGGAGCTGAACGTGGTCACATCGCTGGACAATCTTACAAAGGAGAAAAACTCATTTACGGGAAGCGAAAACAAAGCGAACGATCCTTGCCGGGATTGAAAATAAGCTTGAAAAATGAATCCATTCAGAAATACAGAGAAAACACACTTAAAATTGATCCCATAACTTGCGACACCAATTTTTCATTCAGTGAACAAACGCGACTCGTCAGTATCACGGATCAGTTGTTTCTGCAAAATTCAATTAGTGGAAATATCATCCTACATAGTTTTGATACCATTGTTGTCACAAGCAATTGTCACTTGCAAAATGTCATACTCATTGCTCCAAATGTTCGGTTCGAAGATGGATTTTCAGGTTCTGTTCAAGTGATTGCGCACGAAACAATTCGTTTAGGAAAGAATGTCAAATTGAATTACCCGTCTGCTCTAATTCTCAACGAAGAACGAAAAAACGAAACGCTCGATAAACACGGAATCTTCCTAAGTGAAAACGCTCATGTCTTGGGTGGTGTCTTGCTTTTTTCTCAGAAACCGAACCCTAGAAAATCCTTGTTTCTTCAAGTTGAAAATGCACGAATTGGCGGTTTAGTTTACAACCTCGGTGAAACTGAACTCAAAGGAGAAGTCATTGGGCATTTATACACAAATCAATTTACGCTCCGCACAGGAGGCGGGCAATACACCAACCATTTGTTGAACGCGAAAATTTCTTCTGATCTCCTTCCGAAGGAAATGATTGTACCTAATTGGCTAAGCAAGGGAAAAGCCACAAAACCGAAATTGATCGCATGTTTCTGAAACGCAAAATAGCAGCATCCAGTATTGCTGAGGTCGTGATTGCGATCTCCGTAATCGCCTTGTGTATTGGAATTGCATCACTAGTTTTTGTGCGCGCGACGAAATCGACCGTTAACTTTCAAGAGGTGCGAACGCAAACAGAAATTCAATCTCAACTATGGAAGAACCTCTTCACATTGGAGAATGAAATGGAAGATATTGACAACATTAAAATCGAGCGAGAATCTTCAAACAATGACTCTATCGAACGCTTGGTTTTCATCGGAGAAGACGGAAAAGTAATACTCAAACAAGATTGGTGGGTTGAATAAAAGAAAACAACATATCGACGCTTTTACCATCTTCGAAGTAACAGTCGTTTTGGCAATCATGGGAATACTCATTGGCTTGATTGCAACATCGGTAAACAGGTTCAACGAACAGCTCAAAATGACGGGTGATTTGAATCAAGAATTAAATGAATGGTTTGCTTTTAGATCGAACCTATGGTCGGAACTCTATGCGTGCGATTCTATTCGCTCCAACAATGATGAATTACTGCTTTTCGCAAATAACAGAACGATTAAATACAGGATTGACGATGAAGACGTCATGCGGTCAACTGGAAGAGATTGGCAGATGACCAAAACAAAGGCCGAATCCATTCGTTTGGAAGATGAGAACGATCAAACCACGGTCATTTTTGACTTTAAATGGAAAGGTGAATTAATGACCTTGAGCTACTATTTTGAACCAGACGTTAAAAACAAGATCAACAATTATTTTGCACAATTGAAATGAGCGAAAAACAATCCATATTTCAACGGGAAATTAAGTTAGGCAAAGCCTTTCCCGATAAAGCGAAGGAGAACTTCTATACGGAGTTTAGCTCTTTGTTGGAAAGTGGTATTGACATTCAACGAGCGCTTTCAATCCTCATCGAAGAGCAGGAAAGTAAGCGAATAAA
>CAJQOB010000018.1 GCA_905479845.1 uncultured Flavobacteriales bacterium | reverse complement strand
TTCCGTTGAAGGTGTAGGTATAATTTCCGGGGGAATATCCATTGCTTCCGGTCATATCGGTTGTGCTAATCTTAACTCCTGGAGCGCTAACATCTAAGCCAGCGCCGTAAGTACCACCCCAATTTTCGCCAGAGCAATCGGATGGGTTTTTGCGCTCATCACACATGGATGTTGCACCGATCGCGATTGTTGTTGGAAGCTTTGCGGGCCAAAGGACATCATCAACATCGTCATTTCCCGAAGAAAAGAACATTGCGATTCCTTTGCCGTTTCGAGCGTCAGTATGTGCTTCACCAATTTCGGCATTCAAGGCAGCCGTATCGATTTGTAGTGCTGTGATAAACAGTTGACTCAGCCCCGCTGAAACACTCATGATGTCAGCGTCCGCCATTCGCCATGCATACGCTGCTCCGCTGACAAGTGCATCTGTGTTTGTTGTAGCTTGAACTCCAATTCCAGGACCGTAATCTTGGTAGTAGAAGATTCGAATGGGAATAATTTTCGAACCGTAGGAAACTCCAGCAATTCCAATACCATTGTCTCCTTTTGCTGCGATTATCCCTGCACAACTGGTTCCGTGACCATCACTGTCGTAAGTCGGTGTTGGGTAGCCTTGAGTGTCACCTGTTGAATCGGCAAAACCATCAAATCCAGGCAAAAACCGCCCTGTCAAATCTTCGTGTAAGGTATCAACTCCACTATCCAAAACAGCAATTTTAATGGAGGGATCGCCTGTAGCAACTAACCAAGCCGAATCCACCGACATGTCAGCACCTGGCGTGCCGTTGTATTGAAGCGAACTCCCTGTGTTTTCAATCGCCCATTGTCGGGCGTAGAGTGGATCATTCACAGTAGCATCAATTGTAAAAACCTGATTGTACGTAACTCTTTCTACCGAAGGATGAGTCAAGAGCATTTCCTTTTCTGCTTCCAATTCATTGGAGGAGCGAACATTTGATTTATAAATAAACATGTTGGGAATGATGCTATGTGAACGGAGGTTGTGCTGCGCAACAAAATCTTCATCTTCACTCTTGAGTTTCACGAGGAATTCATTCGTTTCAAAAGCCAGTTGATTTCCCAATATTCTAACCTCTGCCATAAAACAAAGTTCGCTCAAATCGGCGCGTTCGGAATGAACCAAAACCATGCTTTCACTAGGCATTTCTTTACGTATGTCATCTCCAGTCCACCCTTTTCGATGTATTAGTTGACTGATTGATTCTCCTTCACAAGGCGCGACTGCAACTACTTGTGAAAAACCGATTGAGCTTGTGACGATAAAACATCCAAGTAGGCTTAGTAATTTGTTCATGGTTCGAAGATTAGTGTACTAAAGGTACAAACTTTGGAGGAATCCTCTAATTCCAAAAGATGCCCTGCGAAAAGAAGCTAGATTCATCAATTTTGAGGAGAAACAGCTGAAAAAAAGGCAATTTACCGTATATTTATTCTTTCAAAATTTAAGGCATGGCACTCGACAAAATTGGTATCGCAAAAAGAATCGCTCAGGAATTAAGAGACGGTTGGTATGTGAACTTGGGAATTGGAATTCCAACGCTCGTTGCTAATTATATTCCAGAAGGGATCGAAGTTGAGTTTCAGTCCGAAAATGGAATTTTGGGGATGGGTCCCTTTCCTTTTGAGGGTGAAGAAGATGCCGATTTAATCAACGCAGGAAAACAAACAATTACGGCAACGAAAGGAGCAGTTTTCTTTGACTCCGCAACTTCGTTTGCAATGATTCGCGGTCAGCACGTTCAGTTAACAGTACTTGGGGCGATGGAAGTGGCTCAAAATGGTGATATCGCCAACTGGAAAATTCCAGGGAAAATGGTAAAAGGAATGGGTGGAGCCATGGATTTGGTTGCTTCCGCCGAGAATATTATCGTAGCGATGATGCACACAAACAAACGTGGAGAAAGCAAAATATTGAAGACGTGTTCTCTTCCTTTAACTGGAGTTGGCTGTGTGAAAAAGGTCGTTACTAACTTGGCTGTTTTGGAGATTAAGGACAATCAATTTCATTTATTGGAAAGAGCTCCTGGGGTTACAGTAGAGGAAATTGTTGCGGCGACTGAGGGTGACCTTGTTGTTCCTGACAACGTTCCTGAAATGACTATCTAAATTGTTGTGAGCGAAGCGACGATTCAAACATTAATTCTTGTACATGTTCTCTTTGGGGGAACAGCACTGTTGATGGGAGCCGTGGCGCTAGTCGTAAAAAAAGGTGGATTCGTTCATCGTAAAAGTGGACTTGTGTTTGTGGTTACCATGCTCATTTCCTCTGTAGTTTCGATGATCGTTGCAGTCCAACCCAATCACAAAAGCACCTTTCTACTTTCTGTTGGGATTCTTACGATTTACTTCGTAATTGGCGGCTATCTTGCTTTGCGTTATAAGAAGCGATTTGTGAATTTGCTTGCTGATAAATGCCTTGCTTTAGTAATGTTCGTAATAGGAATTGCCATGATGAGCCATCCACTTTACATGGGATATTTCAATATTGTAATGCTCATTTTTGGAGCTCTCGGAACCGTTTTCGCCGTACGAGACTTCATCCTTTTTATCAATCACGAGGAATTGCAGGAGCACTGGCTACCATTACATTTGGGGAAAATCACGGGAGGATATATTTCAGCGTTTACGGCGTTTGTGGTAGTGAATCAATATCTACCAGGAATTATCGGGTGGATTTTACCAGGGATGATAGGTGGAATTTACATTACACTTTCCGTGCGAAAAATAAAGAAATCGCAGTCTTAAAAAAGGAATTTACTTCTCGTAGAAGTGCATCTCCTCAACGTACTTATGCACAGGCTCTGTTAATAGATAACGAACATCTTTTCCATCAGCAATTGCCTTTCGAACGAAACTAGAAGAGATTTTCATCACCGGAGCGTCGTTGCAGAAAACTACGTTTTTGTGATTCGCGAAGTCATTTGATTTGACGTCAGTTTGCTTTGAGTCAGCTTCTTTTTGAGCTTCAAGTTCCTGAATAGTTAACACACGAGGGTAAACAAAGATCGTGTGGTTTTCCAATATCACATCATGGTTAAACCATTTGTGAAACGTTCTCAAATTGTCTTCACCCATAATTAGCGAAAACTCGTTTTCCGGGTGTTTTTCTTTGAGATAGGTTAAAGTGGTCGAAGTATAACTTGGAATCGGTAAATGGAACTCGATATCGCTGACCGTGAGATTTGGGTCATCTTCAATAGCGGCTCGAACAAGCGCCAAACGGTGATAATCTGCTAGTAATGTTTTCTTCTTTTTAAGCGGGTTTTGAGGTGAGACGACAACCCAAACTTGATCCAAATCGGCATGTTCGGTCATGTAGTTCGCGATGATCAAATGTCCAACGTGAATAGGGTTAAACGTCCCGAAGTACAGCCCTACTTTCATTTCTTCTCGATGAATTCTCGAACCATTTTTTCAGCATCAAGAATCGCTTGATCCAAATTGTCGTTGACTAGAACAACATCAAACTCTGTAGAAAACGAGAGTTCTTTCAGTGCTTTTTCCATGCGTTGCGAAATCTTATCTTCGGATTCTGTGCTTCTTCCGCGAAGGCGTTTCTCTAGCTCTTCGTAACTTGGGGGCTGAACGAAAACGGCAAAGGCATCATCTAGAAATAGCTTCTTGAGTGAAAGTCCACCGATCACGTCGACATCAAAAATAACCGTTTTTCCTTGAGCCCAAATACGTTCAATTTCTGAACGCAGAGTACCGTAGAAGTTATTCGTATATACTTCTTCCCACTCGATGAAGGCATCGTCCTTAATTTTCTCTTTGAAGCCGTCAATTCCTAAAAAGTGATAGTCGGTCCCGTCTATCTCATTTGGTCGAGGATCTCTGCTACAAGCAGAAACGGAAAATTCTAACCCTATATCTTTCCCTAAAAGTGCATGCACAATAGTTGTTTTTCCAGCTCCAGAAGGGGCGGAAAAAATGACGCATTTCCCAGTGTTCTCAAAAGGCTTCATATACAAATTTACTAATTCTCAAAAGTCTTGACTTTACAGCTCGGCTTGAAACATCTTATAAAGTGTTCAGAATTTGCTCTTTTATTTTCTCCAGATTATCCTTCATTCCGATAACGAGAACTTGCATTTGAGCGTGGTTACTTTTACTTCCCAGCGTGTTGATTTCACGGCCAATCTCTTGGGAAATGAATCCTAGTTTTTTACCAGCGACCTCTGTTTTCATTGTTTCAATGAAATAATCCAAGTGGTTTGACAAGCGCATTTTCTCTTCGGAAACGTCCAATTTCTCAATGTAGAAAATCATCTCCTGCTCGAAGCGATTATCGTCGTATCCACTTTTTGCTTGAATATCTTCAAGTCCCTTTTTCATGCGTTCTCGGATAGTCTCGATACGCTCGTTTTCGTACTTTGGGATATCAGCAAGAAATCCTCGTATTTCAGCAATACGATCCTGATATTCAGATTCAAGTTCTAATCCTTCCTTTCTACGGAAGTTATTGAGTTTGTCTGTAGCTTCTTTCACTAAACCAAGCACCCATGTCTTTTCTTCTTCAGATAAGGCTTCTCTTTCTGTATTGAATATGTCAGGCATGCGCATAATCAATGGAAGGTAATCTTGAGTTGATTCGCCAATAGCGTCATTCAGAGATTTCAAATCTTCGTAATACGATTTGGCCAAACCGGCGTTCAGTTTAATGGCACTTTCATCTCCAATGCTATCAATTTGAACAGACACATCCACCTTTCCTCTGCTGAGCTCATTTGCAACAAGCTTACGAATTGCAGGCTCCACCTCGCGGTATTGACTTACGATTCTCGCATTGAGGTCGATTGATTTACTATTAAGTGATCGTATTTCTACCGATACTTTTTTCGTGTGGAAAGTTCCAGTGGCTTTACCGAAGCCTGTCATTGATTTCAACATTCTGCAAATGTAGTCAACCTCAAGCGGTAAGGGGCAATTCTACTGTAAAAATTGGCTATTCTGTGGTACATTCTGGGTGCTTAGGATGAAAAAAAGCTAAATTCGTCGCAGATAAACCCTAGTCATGTCCCAAAATTCCATTCTTCTTCTGCACGGTGCTCTTGGTAGCGAAGTGCAATTCACAGAACTTACAAAGGCGCTTTCTGAATCATTTGACGTACACACGTTGACGTTTGAAGGTCACGGAGGTCGAACTTCGAACAGGCCATTTTCCATGGGAGGCTTTGTAGAAAATGTTGTGGATTATTTGGATAAAAACGGTCTCGACAGCGTAGATATATTTGGGTACAGTATGGGCGGATACGTGGCGTTGATGTTAGCGAAAGAACATCCAAACCGAGTTACAAAGATCATGACCTTAGGAACAAAATTTGCCTGGAACCCAGAGTTTTCGGAAATGGAAGTTCGAAAATTGAACCCAGATAAAATTGAAGAGAAGGTGCCTCGGTTTGCTCAGTTTTTGGAAAAAGTGCATGCTCCCGTAGATTGGAAAACGGTAGTAACGAAGACTGCTAAGATGATGATTGATCTTGGAGAAAAACGCCTGCTGGAAAAGTACTACTCAACGATTTCTTGCCCAACACTGATTACGCTTGGAAGTTTGGACAACATGTCGACGGAAGAAGAATCGAAGTCTGTTGCGATAGAATTGCCAAACGGAG
>CAJQOB010000017.1 GCA_905479845.1 uncultured Flavobacteriales bacterium | reverse complement strand
TTCAACTTTCTGAGGCTCTTAAAGCTGAAGGTGTTGATGTCGATCGTAAATCATTGAAAATTAAAGATGAACCAATCCGTGAGGTTGGAACATACGAAGCAACTGCAAACCTTCATAAAGATGTAAAGGCGACTTTCTCTTCCGAGGTTGTTGGAGAATAAATCTCCCGAACTATTGAAAAATCCCTTAACTACGGTTGAGGGATTTTTTTATGCCATAAATCTGACAACGATTCATCCAGCCATACACTAACACCATTCCTTCTATTATCTTTACAAAATGAAATCGATCTCCCTTTTTCTGTTCATTTTAATTCTGATGGTTTCTTGCGAAGAAAGTACTAACGTCACTTCTGATCAAAAGAAACAAGAAGAACTTGCATCGAAAGTTGATAGTGTACCCGAAATCATTGAAGTTGAATTCGCTGAAAACTTCCATGTGAATTCAATCAAGGGTGGATACGAGCTTGAGTTAATCGATCCAAACTCTCACGAAGTTGAGGCCACTTACGAACTGACGTATGACCATTCGAAATCGGGTGACAAAGTCGTTCATCTCCCGGTAAAAAATATTGCAGCGTTGTCACAGACCTCAGTTGGAATGCTCTCTAAGCTGAATGCTCTTGATTTCATCACAGGTATCTCAAAAATCGACTACGTCCATTCACCTGAACTTAAGAGGCGCTTTAATGCAAAAGAAATCAATGAGTTTGGTGATGAAACGAACGTCCCTATCGAAAAAATTGTAAAATCTACTACCAAACTCATTATTTACAGTGGATTCGGATCTGAATTCGATGGTGAAGGAAAATTGAAAAAGCTCGGAATTCAAAGCATTCCGAATTATGAATGGAGAGAGACACATCCACTTGGTCGAGCTGAATGGATCAAGTTTTTAGGAATCCTTATTGACAAAGCCGATGAAGCTACTGCGATTTTTGATAAGATCAAATCCAATTACGAGGACCTGCGTTGGAAGATTCGAAACCTCGAAGATCGTCCAAACGTAATTAGCGGGAACTTCTATAGTGATCAATGGACTGCACCAGCTGGAGAGAGCTACATGGCAATTCTATTCCAAGATGCCGGTGCAAACTACGTTTACCATTCATCGAAAGGAACAGGTAGTGTTTTCTTACCAATTGAGAAGGTTGTAGCCGATAATCGCAAGTCGCGCTACTGGATCAACCCTGGAGTTTCGACAAAGGGGGTGCTTTCCGAAATGAACCCTAAAGCCAAATTTCTGGGCGCATACGAAAATGGTATCTACTGTTATTCGCACGAGATGAATAAATTCTGGGAAATGAGCGCTATCGAGCCAGATTTTCTTTTGGAAGATTTCATTCATATCTTTCATCCAGATTTTGAACCAAATGCCAAACTTCATTATTACAAAGGCTTGAACTAGTGATCATTTCTCAACGACATAAATGGATGATAATCATCTTTCTACTTCTTCTTCCTATCGCAGGAATGGTGCATTTTATGTCGGGACATTTGGACATAAGTTTTAACGACCTCATCAATTCTTTGTTCAACTTTGATGAAACGAACACGAATCATTTGATCGCTCGTGAGGTGCGAATCCCACGGATGTTCACTGCAATCATTGCAGGAGCAGGATTATCTGTAGCAGGACTATTGATGCAAACTTTGTTCAATAACCCTTTGGCAGGCCCCTATGTTCTTGGGATCAATTCTGGAGCAAGTTTGTTTGTAGCTTTCAGTATCATGACAGGAATTCCATTTTTGTCGTCAGATCTTGGAATTATCACCAACGCATTAATAGGTGCTATGGTCTTTGGCTTGATCATCTCACTTTTTTCAGAAGTTGTTCGTTCTCAAATTTCGCTATTGTTGATTGGAATCATGCTCGGAAGCTTCACTGGAGCCATTGTTTCACTGCTCGAAGTTAGCAGCGATGCGTCAGAATTAAAAGTCTTCACTCTGTGGTCACTCGGATCGCTTTCACGGATAGAATTCAGTCAAATCCCGTTGATTTCACTTGTCTTTATTGTAGGAATCGTTGGTTCGCTATTTTTGATTAAGCCGCTGAATCTTTTAATTCTTGGACAGGATCAAGCACGGCTACTCGGATTGAATTACAAGCGAACTCGATTCGTCATTATCGCAATCACAGCAATACTTATTGGTCTAATTACTGCTTTTTGCGGTCCGATAGCCTTCGTTGGATTAGCCGTTCCGAATTTGGTTCGAATCATGCTAAAATCTCAACACCACGGTCTATTGATCGTTGCGTGTGCCTTCATCGGTGGGATATTTGTCCTGCTCTGCGATGCGCTCATACAAGCGATGGAAAACTACATGCTGATTCCTATTAACGTAT
Organism: uncultured Flavobacteriales bacterium; assembly: GCA_905479845.1. Taxonomy (GTDB): domain Bacteria; phylum Bacteroidota; class Bacteroidia; order Flavobacteriales_D; family Crocinitomicaceae; genus UBA4466. Next base: position 16,597 of record CAJQOB010000017.1, on the reverse strand, counting down.
TGACATCCATCATTGGTGCTCCTATTGTTGTACTTCTAATTCTACGAAAACTCAGATGATTGAATTAAAGAAGGTACATATCGGCTATACTGAAAGCATTCTCCATTGTCAGGACATTAAACTGGAATGCGGAAATGTATACGTTCTGGTTGGAAAAAATGGAATAGGAAAATCCACTCTTCTTAAGACTATTTCAAAACAAATAGCTCCGATTTCTGGTGAAATTCTAGTCGGCAGCAAGGGGATACGAAATATCTCAACGAGCGAACTACCTAAATTACTATCCTTCGTCCCTGTTCATTTTCCCCAAATGGATTACGTTCGATCCAAAGAATTTATTTCAGCTGGGCGTGCCCCATACACAAATGCTCTCGGTAAAATTACGGAAGAGGATTCCCTGGAAATTAACCATGCAATTGAAGCCTTAGGAATAGAAACTTTGTCCGAGCGATTTACTTCAGAATTGAGTGATGGTGAGAAACAACTGGTCGCAATATCAAAGGCTATTGCTCAAAAGACGCCCGTTATTCTTCTGGATGAGCCTACGGCATTTTTGGATTACTCGAACAAGAAAAAAGTTCTCAGTATTTTGACAAAAACGTCGAAGTCATTGAATAAATGCATCGTTCTATCAGCTCACGACATTGATCTCTGTCTGGAGTTTAGTTCCAACTTCTTGGTTATTGATGCCTATTCTAAAGAAATGCAACAACTAGTAACTCCTTCGAGAGAAGACATTATTTCCATTGCGTTTAAGGAATCGGAGTAAACGAAGAACTGAATTTCATTTCAATTTCTTATTTTGTTCTTCTCGAAAAATTACCATACTTATTGAAAAAAAATAGCACCATATCAGATTTCTTAACGTATTCACTTTCTGAATTAAGTCAGTTGATACGGGCAGGAAAGCTTACTTCTTTCGAACTTGTCTCGTCCTATTTCGAACGAATAGAAAAATTCAACCCGAAACTGAATGCAATTGTTTTCCTGAATAAGGAAGAAGCACTGAGTCACGCAAAAAGAGCAGATCTTGCCTTGAGCCAAGGAGAAGACTTTGGTGTCTTTCACGGAATTCCAATAACAGTAAAGGACAATATCGAAGTTGAAAATCTACCAACTACGGCAGGATTCACTCCTTTTAAAAATCACATTTCAAAATCTGACGCCTACTTAGTTTCCTTGTTGAAACAAGCCGGAGCGATCATTATTGGAAAAACGAATTTACCTGGGCTCACCTACGATATTCAAACGAACAATCAATTGTTTGGAAGGACGAACAATCCTTGGAACATGGATCACACCTCTGGAGGAAGCAGCGGTGGTTGTGCAAGCGCCGTTTCAAGTGGAATGTCGAAAATCTCACTGTGTAACGACTCTGGAGGATCAATTAGAATACCTGCTCATTTCTGCGGAGTTTATGGTTTCAAGGCATCAACTGGAGGTGTCAATCCAAAGGGAATTCTCACCCAAATAAAAAAGAAAGCAGGTCCATTAAAAATGAGAACGCTTCTGTCCGTTGGAATGATGGCTCAATCAGTTGATGATATCAAAACAATCATGAGCGCAGTTGGCAAAGGGAAACTTACTCCTTCTTCGAAAAATCAGATTTCTCCAACTTCTGTAAGACTACTTTGGATTGAAGAGCTCAATGAACTTGAAGTTGATCATGAAATAAAAAGTGCCTTCGAAAAGCTTCGGTCGACTTTAACTGCTTCTGGGGTATCAATTGACAACTTCAACCTGAAGCAATTTGATTTCCTTGATGCGATCAAACTATGGGGTCACTTGTCTAACTATGAAACTGGAAGTGAATTGCCTCCACTCACCCGTTCCGTTGGAAACATCATCATGAAGAGGAAGTATTCGAAAATCCCCATGTACACGGACCTACTGAAACCCATCAGCTCGAAAAGGTACAAAGCACTGAGGCAAAAGCATGAACATCTCAAACAGAAATTTGAAGACTTACTGAGCTCTTACGATGGTCTAGTCATTCCTGCATCATCTGTTTTAGCCTTCCCTCATCAGAATCCTGATCGTCGAATTGGACATTTAGGCATCTATACATCACCGCTGGAAGTTAATGGGAAGCCTGTTCAATACGCAATTGCAGCGCAGTCATACTGCTTACCTTTCAACGTGTTAGAATCACCCGTTGTGAGTTTACCAATTGCTTTGAGCAAGAAGAACTTACCAATTGGACTTCAATTAGTTGGTAAGAAAAATCATGACTTTGATTTGCTGGAAGTTGCCACAACTTTGGATAGCTTAATTCCTTCGATTGGAAAACCAAAACTCTAGACTTCTGTTTTACGCGATTTGAGTACCCAATATAAGCCTTTGGCATTTGAAATCATTTCGGAAATCATCAGCTGAATGGTGATGTGTTCCAGAAAGGCGAGAATTCCCCAAATCAGCATAAAATAGTAGAATCCAGTAATGAATCCATACGAGAAAAGGACAATAAAAAATATGCCCTGAATGTATCCACCAATCTTCCATGAATACAGATGAAAACTAGGCATTCGACCAAACTTGATCAAGGCAAGAACATGCGCAAAAATGAAAAGTCCGATGAAGATGGAGAAAGAGATAATATGGGGCTTGAAATCAGCCGTTTTGAACATATAAATTCCCAAAAACACCAACAAATAGGTCCCGAAATCAGCAATAGAATCAATCTTAGCGCCAATTTTCGTTTGAAGGTTAAACGTTCTTGCGATCAACCCGTCTAGGATGTCCGTAATGAAGTTGATTAATAACATCCAGAAGAACAGTCGTTCATAACCTTGAATCGCGATATAGGCAATCACAGGAAAAGACAGCAAACGATAAATCGAAAGAATATTCGGGACATTTAGTGGTATGGTCGGAGTTTTTTTCATGGATTTCGGCTTAAAAATAGTAAATTTAAGCTGCGCCAAGAACAAGAGATTTCGCAATTTGCTCGATCTAAGGTTCAGCTCTGCTTCAACCACACGCTGATGAATTATATTGATATTTCAATTATTGCAATAAGCCTTACCATTATTCTTTCGGGATTTTATGTCAACTTCCAACGAAAATCTGACGAAAGCGAAAAGCTAAAAGTCGCAACAGATAATACCCTGCTCATTTTCAGAGTAGCTGTTCCTATCTCACTTATTATCAGCATTGTCATTTACTTCACTCGCTGGGGAAGCTTTGAATTTAACCCTACTGTCTACGTCGGATTTGGTCTTGTTGCAATTGGACTTTTTGTTCGTTGGTATTCCGTTCACAGCCTAGGACGATCATTTCAGGTAAACGTAACGATCATGAAGGGTCAACAACTCGTGAAAAACGGAATTTATAAATTGATTCGCCACCCTAGCTATACAGGGCTCCTACTCTATTATCTTGGATTAGGATTGATCATGCACAATTACATCAGCATTTTGATTTTGCTAATCGGACCAATTTTCGCTGTTACCATGCGCATCAGAAAAGAAGAAAAATTTCTTGAAGATCATTTTGGAGAAGATTACACCGAGTACCGCAAATCCTCGAGTCGTTTAATTCCATTTATCTACTGAAAAAATGGATGAAAACGACAGGACATACGAAGTAAACTCAATACATTCTAGACCAAAACTGGATCGATTGCTGGACACACTTTCCCTGAACAAACAGTTCATACGGGGAGAAGGAAGTAAGTTGTATTACAAGGACTCAGAAGGAAATGAAATCGGTGTAAGCGACTATATCGGAGGATATGGCTCCTTGTTACTTGGACATTATCACCCCGAATTAAAGAAACTGGCAATTGGGCTCATTGACGAGCAAATCCCCAATCATTCTCAACTATCATCTAAGTCCGCTGTAGACGAATTGAGTAGGTTTATTTCAAAAGAAATAGGAGCTCATTCGGGTAAAGTTTATATCACCACCCTTGCGAATTCGGGAGCCGAAGTTGTGGAAGCTGCAATTAAGCATGCCCGCCTAAACTTTAGCAATCGTAGAGACAAACTAACAGATCGATTACATCGAGAGCTCCATGGTATTAATCACCATTTTGCTGTAAACAACATGAACTTTGAAGCTTCATTTAAGGGGCAATCGTTCACTAATTTCGCTTCATTCAAAGAATACTGCATCGCTAGTTTTTATGATGTTTACGATTCTCGATCTCCAGTTCTTCTAGCCCTGACGCAATCCTTTCATGGAAAGACTACTGGTGCGCTGAACTTAACTTCGCACGATAAGTTCAGAACAGGTTTTCAAACCAACAAGCGGGAAAAATCTCAGGTTGAATTTTTCGAGCATACTCCGGAAAATTTACACGAAGTACTAGAGAGCCTTCAGCGAATAGTTCACCTTCCAAAACTCCAAAAAGGAGAAATAATATTTGAGGAGGTGTCCATTTTGTTATGCTTAGGAATCATTGCTGAACCAATTCAGGGAGAAGGAGGAATCCGACCAGTTCCGAAAAGCTTTCTTTCTCATTTGAGAGAGAAAACCAGTTCTTTAAAAATTCCATTGATCTTCGATGAAATCCAGTGTGGTTCGTACCGAACAGGAACTTTGGCTCATTCGATTCAACAAGAAGTCTATGCGGACTATTACCTATTCAGTAAATCCTTCGGAGGCGGAATGGTTAAGAATGCAGCATTGGTAATCGATCAGAAACACTACCATGAAGGGTTTGGACTTGTTCATACTTCGACCTATTCTGATGATGAATATTCCTCCAAAATCTCCTTAAAAGCACTTGAAATTGGGAAATCTGAAAGTGAAACGATCCTCGCAAAAGGAAAATTATTGGAAGAGCAATTGCTCAAATTGAAGAAAAATCATCCTGATGTCATTAAGTCTGTTCGAGGAACTGGCCTCATGTGGGGAATTGAGTTTTATGATTTTGATCTCAGTGAGAGCTACAGTTTTCAAATGTTCTCTCGATCAGGATATCTCAATTATATCTATTGCTCCTATCTTCTGAATCATTGGAACATCCGATTGGCTCCTACTCTTTCGGATCCACATACACTCAGGATTCTACCGAGTATTTTTGTTTCGGAAAACGAAATTTTGGCACTTTCTTCCGCTTTATATTCCTTGTCGCGCATCATACAATACCGCGATTTTTACAAGTTAATTGAACACCTTATCCCCCCGGAAGAACAGAACTTGAGAGCATTACAGAATTTTGGTCAAGGAGAAGTTATCGTCGATATTGATCCGGAATTGACAACTTCAGTTGGATTCATCTCTCACTATATCAATGAAAATGGTGTACGCGATGGTGATCGAAGCATGACCGTTTTATCTGATGAAACGATAAATTCACTTTTAGAGTCTGTACTTGAAATATCTGTTCCCATTCTATTACACGCAAGAAAAATCAAAGGAACGTCAACTAAATCGGCAAACGTTTATTTCACAGGAATGCTGTTTACCGCCGCAATGGCACGTGAAATGATGGCCAAGAATCTATACGATGAATACTCAGATTTATGCAATGACGCGGTTGATTTTCTACACGGGACTTTCAATTGTTCATTGGTTGGTTTGGGACAATACTCATCCGTTATTACCAAGAATGGCAAATCCATTCGAAATCCAGACGTTTTCGTAACAACTGGAAATAGCTATACCGTAGGAATCGGTGTGCAAGCAATCAAAGAGGAAATCACCACCAGCAAGAAACAATCAAATTCACAGACTTTAGGAGTTCTTGGTGCTGCGGGCAATATTTGCTCAACATACGTCAAGTGCTTCCTCCCTTATTTCTCAAGAATGGTGCTCAAGGGTAGTGACAGAAAAGGCGGAAAGCTAAAAACTTACCGTTTTTTGAGGGAATTAACGAGTTACATTTTCTCGGAAATAATGGATGAAAGAGGGAAAGAGCTGCATCCCAACATTTACGATAGCTTCGCTAATTCGCAAACATTCAAGGAATTAAAATGTGGCAAACTGGGAATCAACGATTTGGTGCTCATCGACAAGATAAGTGAGGAATTGGGAGCGGCATTCCCATTTCAGGTAATAGATTCTCTGAATGAACTCAAGCAATGCGATGTGACAGTTGTCGCAACGAACAATCCAGAGCCATTTTTATACAGTCGTTACTTCGCTGATGACTCAATTGTGTATGACATTTCTGTTCCATTGAATAGTACAGATGAACTCATCCATAACGATCGAAACATTAAGGTAATTATGGGTGGAGTTGTTCAGTTGCCGTATGACCAAACGATCACAATGCGCGCTTATCCACTAGGGTCAGGTGAAGCTTTTGCATGTATTTCAGAGACAATATTGCTTGGTCTTGAGGAAAACTTGTGTAATTTTTCTTTCGGAAACTTACATCCATCTCAAGTGCACTACATGGACAGCTTAGGGGCGAAGCATGGCTTCAAGCTTAAGAAAAATAAACTTGAAACGATATTTTAATCAATACAGTTAATCAAAATGATCAAACTCATATTAGAACTACTTTTAGTTGCATCACCTGTTATTCTTGCGGCAATCTTCCACATGTTTGTGGTTCGTTATGACTGGGCTAGAATAACAACATACCCTCTTGATCACAAGTTAACCTTCAGATCCAAAAGAATTTTTGGTAAGAACAAAACCTATCGTGGAGTAATTGTTATGATTCTTGCATCCATTGCCTTCACATACATCTATAAATTCATCCTGTTTAACTCTTCGGGAGTCCAGGCCTTAAACCTCCTTGATTTCGACAACTACTCCCCGCTTGTATACGGTGCTTTGTTCGGTCTGGCATATGTAATTGGCGAGCTTCCGAATAGCTTTGCAAAACGGCAACTTGGAATTACCGAAGGTAAATCCGCATCATTCGCCCAACGACTTATTGACCAATTGGATTCTGTAATAGTTGTATTAATAGTACTTCTCGCATTTTCAAATTTTACTTGGAGACATTTCTGGTTTGGAATCGTTTTTTACGGACTCCTTCACCTTGTCATCAATTATCTACTCTATCTTTTGAACCTTAGAAAAGAACCATACTAATGCACGGATCATGACAACGACTTATCCATTTAACGAATTACCTGACCAAAACTTTGGAGGAAAAGCGAACAGCCTTTCAACACTGTTCAATAGTGGATTTAACGTTCCAAAAGGATTTATCATTCCTGCGTCAGAAATAGAACAGGTTTTCATTTCATTCTCTCAGAATGTAGAAATGCCAGCGGAAGAAAAACGCGTTTTTGTTGACACATGCAGTTCTCATTTCACTCCACTAATTGAAGATTCTTGGTCTGAGGTAAAGAAGTTCTTTCCTGAAAATACAAAAGTCGCGGTTAGAAGCTCTATCAATTTAGAAGATGGCACGGTGTTCTCATTTGCGGGACAATTCACCACAGTTCTTAATGTGGTTGATTTCGACGGATTTGCTGCGGCCATTTTAGAATGTATTGCCTCAACATATAACCAAGTTGCTTTGGCCTATTGCAACAACAACACTATTGATTGCAATTTACTGCGCGTCAACCTCGTTGTTCAAGAAATGGTGAATCCGGATCATGCGGGTGTTTGTTTCACAATCAATCCTTTGACAGGAAACGAAAAGGAAATCATGATTGAAAGCATCAATGGCTTGGGTGAAAACTTAGTTCAGGGAACCGCAACCCCAAGTTCTTACAAAGTGAACTGGTATGATCCCGCTATTACGGAATTCAATCAAATCGATGTTTCTTCCTTGAAAGAGTCGTCTATCAATCTCATTGTTGCAGAAGCATTGAAAATCCAACAATTGTATGGATATCCAGTTGATATCGAATGGGCACTCAAAGATGACAAACTGTACATTCTGCAAGCGCGTCCGATGACTGCAATCCGATTCAACACCACAAACGATTGGACAAATGCCGACTTAAAAGATGGTGGAATTTCATCAGAAATTGCCACACCATTTATGTATTCGCTGTACGAGCGTGCCTTTGAAACTACAATGTCTCCATATTTGAAATCTGTTAAAATACACCCGAAGTATACACCTGAAAAGTGGTTCACACAGTTCATGCTTTACTCCTATTGGAACATAAGCGCTGTAAAAGATGGTGTCAAAAAAATCCCTGGATTCATCGAACGAGAATTCGATAATGATTTAGGCATTGAGCCTCAATACGAAGGCAAAGGTCATGTGACTAAAACGAATTTCAAAAGTATCGCTAATGGTATTCAAGTTCTATTGGCATTGAAGAAATCCATCAAGAATAAGTTGGGAATTGCACATACGGAGCTCGCACGATTGGAAGGGATATTGGCAAAGTATCGAAAGATGGACTTCGAAAAGATGTCTGACCCTGAGATCATTTTGAGCGCCAAGGAGCTTATTCAAGATGACTTCCTTCGCGTTGAAGGAACGTATTTCGAAATGATTTACACCAACTCAAATAATACAACCTTATTTAAAGAGTACTTGGACAAAAAGAACAAGTCAGGAGAAATTGAATATTTAAACCTCATTACAGGACTTCAAAATATTTCACACCTCCGCCCAAGCTACGAACTGTGGGAATTGAGTCGTTCGATTCGAAGCTCGGAAAACAAATCATTCTTTGTTGATAATTCAGCTGAGGAAATATGTGAGGCATATAAAAGTGCTGCGGAATTACCGTTCAGAAAAGAAATAGATGTCATCCTCAAAAAATACAGCTACAAAAGTGAGAAAGAACTGCAAATACTAGTCCCAAACTGGGATCAAAATCCAATGCAGGCCTTTACCACATTGGTTAGTTTCATTGGTAAACAAGACGGTGAAAGCATACTCCTACAAAACGAGAAACAACATCAGATATTCAAGAAAGAACTAGAGAAAATCAGTTCTGGAAAGATGCGAAAAGAAATTCTCAAACACCGTAAACTACTCTGGCTAAGAGAAGAATTTCGTGACACTTCAAGCCAGATGTATGGAATCATTCGAACTATATACTACGAAGTAGGCAGAAGACTATTGAAGAAAAAAATCATAGAGGAAGTTGAGGATATTTTCTTCCTTTACCCTGAGCAAGTCTTGGATTTGTTTAACGGGAATGCAGAGCATTTAGAAACCATCAGGAAGAATCGGATTATTTTCGAAGGGTACCGAAATTTTGACCGCCCTAACGAAATTTGGGTGGAACAAACCACAGTTTCAAAAAGGGTAAATAAATCGAGTAAACTTCTAAATGGAATCGCTTGCTCCAATGGACTCGTTGAGGGTACGGCATTCATTGCTCACTCTGTCATGGATGCCGAAAACATGCCTGAAGGAATGATCATGGTGACGAAATTTACCGATCCCGCTTGGACAGTCTACTTCTCCAAAATCACTGGGTTGATTACTGAAACTGGTGGTATGCTTTCCCATGGAGCAATCATTTCACGTGAATACGGAATCCCTGCAATTCTTGCAGTTCCAGATGCTTTGAAATGGATCAAAACAGGAGATAAACTGCGTATTAATGGATCAGATGGGTCGATTGAAATCCTGAAATAATTCCAATTATTTGGAATTCGATCTCTCAATAATTTTGACAGTTCCTCGTTGACCATCCATTTCGATGATGTCTCCTGATTGGATCCGCTGAGTGATATCGTCAACGCTTACAATCACTGGAATCCCCATTTCTCGACCAACAATTGCCGTGTGCGATAACAAAGAACCTTTTTGACTGATCAATCCTGCTGCTTGCGACATCAAAAAGACCCACCCTGGATCTGTAATTTCCGTGATAATGATTTTGCCCAAAACATCTAAGTCGTAGCTTGGGTTTGAAATCACTACTGCCTCAGCACGAATGACGCCCTTGGAAACGGCAATGCCCTCAAATTCTAAATCATCTTGATTGACAAAAGACTTCTTGCTCTTGAAAATCGGAGGAGAGTCGGTATAAATAATTCGATCAGGCAAATCAGCCAAGGCATCGCGCTCCAACTCAGATTTCCGAACGGCAATCTTCTCTTTTTGAATGGCCACAGGTCCCTTACAGATTTCGCGAATTTCTTCGCTCTTTAGGTAAAAAATATCTTCAGGATTCGAAATCAAATCTAATTCCGAAAAACGTACTCCAATTTCAGAATAGAGATCTTTCACCGCTCCATAAATACGTGTACGACAGAATCGCATGTCTTCGCGATTTCGTGTACCGTAAGCAGCTGTTCGAATGGCAAACTTGAAGAAGTACGAACGCGGGTTCCACCATTGATGGTTCTCTTTAATCAATTTCTTACTTTCGGTGATTTGCATCCTTTGTTTCTCCTCATATTCACCTAAACTGCTACCTGACTTCAATTGACCTTTCATCAAATCTATGAACCTCCACGGTTCCTTTCTGAAAGACGGATTTTCCAATTTCAATTCGGCAAGGGTACGATCACCAAAGCGATCAATGTGTCGTTTAACGTGATCTGAAAAACCGCCAAGTTTCTCCGTTGATATCACTTCCCAAACCTTTTTGGACTCCCTTTCAAATAACTCGGATAATTTTGAATCATTTTGAATCGTGTCCTTCAATCTAAGTACTTCAACAATAGAAAGCTCTGATTCCGATTGATGAATTCCTGAGATCAAATCATTTGCCAAGTCTTCGGAACCAAGATTTCTTCGTTCAATTCCCTTTTGCACCCAATCAAAGCTTTTGAAGGTCATCAAATCGTTAATCAATGTTAGGTACCAAAATTCGAAAAAGGCGCTTGCCGTTTCCTCCAACGTCTCACTAAGTTCGAGTACACTTAATTCTTTCAAATTTCGTTGCCGCAAGACTTCGTAATTCTCATTAAACAACTTGAAAAACTTTCGATTACCACGTTTGTGGTTCAGTATTCTCCACAAGGTCGAAGCGTACACTTTTAGTTTATTTCCGAATGACAATTTCAGCTCATCACTTGGCGGACGCTTTAACCCAACTGCTTTCTCCCATGATTCAATCGACTTTTTAGAACTAAAAACAAGCGTAATCATCTTATACCAATTGTCCAATCGATAATAGATTCGACCTTGATGATAGCCAAGTAGATCATGGAACATTTCATCCATTTTTGCCATTGTACTTTTAGGAATCCAAAATGCTCTCGACGCTCCCTGAAATGCTTTTTCATAGGCATGACGGGCGAATGTAAATGTAAGTGGCAAGCTAATCCTAGGATAGCTTTCAACAATATTCGTATTATCAAGTAGTTTGACTTTTGCCAAAACAACGCTCGTAACCGGACGCGTTTGAAGCATAAAAAACTCACCAAATTCATCAAAACAAAATTCAATATCTGCTATTCCTCCAAGCATTTTCTCAGCTTTAAAGAGAGCATCACTTACTCTTTTGATCTCCTCATCGTTAAGTACTGATTCGTCTACTACCTCAGGAGAAACATCAGTTTTAACCAATCCTCTACCTTCTTCGTAAGTCAATTTATGACCTTTGGTTTTTATCGTTTTTGATATTCGCGCACTCTGACGATCGATCAAGTATGAATCGGATTCAACCTCATCCGAAACAATCCCCTCTCCTATTCCATATCCCGCGACGATTACCGAATCAGCCAAATTCCCTGAAGGGTTCATGGAAAATCCAATTCCTGATTTCGTGGCAAAAATCATTTTTTGAAGAACTACCGCGAAATTAACCTCGAGTAAACTCACTCCCTGCTTGATGCGATAAGAAATCACTCCAAAGTTCCAAGCCGATGCCAAACAAGACTTAATTTTATTCAAGACTTCTTCTCGTTTTACATAGAGAAACGTAGCGTGCTGTCCTGCAAAAGAAGTGTTTTCTCCATCCTCGGCTGCTCCTGACGAGCGAACAGAAATCATTGAATCAACCCCGAAAAATGAATCGAATTCAGATAATATTGACTCTTCCTCTAATTTTGAAAACTCGTAAGCTAAAATGGCCTGTTGAATTTCATCCAAACAATTAATAACTGATTCTTTCGGAGCATTTTCAGAAAGTCTGGAAAGATCAATTTCAATTTTATCCAAAATTCGGTTCAGCAAATCATTTGTCAGCACTAGAAAAGGAGGAACCTTGAATGTGTTCTTTTGCAGTTGAACCAAATGGTAACCTTTCCCTCCAAGTTCTTTTGAACTAAGATTTTGAATACGGTCATGACTGGATCGTAGGATGTTCATTAGCTTAAAATAGCATCTTGATAACGAACAAAAACGTACACCAGTAGTGTCAGCATGAACAAACCTGTGTAAATCATTGCCACATTTTTCAGAATATTTCGATCTGGAATAGGCTTCGCGATGAATCGAACAAAAGCATATGAGACCACCAACAAGTAGAACCCGATCAGAACGAAATAACTACTGTGTAAATCGAGATGCCTTGCTAAAAACACGCTTGCTCCAGCTGAAATCACATAGAGAATTAATGGAATTGCAGAAGCTCCTTTTGGTCCTAGAATTCTAGAAAACGTCGCATATCGCTCAATCTCTTGACTTGGTGCTTTGATCTTTCGAGAAACCTCCCAAGCCGTAACTGGAAGTGCGAAGGTCAATAATAAAAACAAGTGATTTACTTCAAATGAATTGTACTCAGGTCCCGAAGCCAAGGAGATGTGAATCAAAACAAACACAATGGACAGCGGTAAAGGCTGGTGTGTGATCATGGCAACAACAGGCTTTCGAATGTGCAATTCCTCAGCGAAGAAATACTTGAATGTTCCAAGAGCATAGATCATCACCCCTACGAACACCCAAATACTATTTGGCGCTACAAGCACGTTAATTGCTACCAAGGAGCAAAAGCTAAAAATGGCCAAACCATACACATCTTTAATTAAAACTGCACCTCTTGAAACTGGTCGATCTGGAAAAATATCGTGATCCAAATCGACATCCTTTATATCATCGAATGTTCGGATCAAAAGCATAAAGAGAAATGCCGTTAAACAACCCGCAACTCCGTATTGATCAAATACTGGATCAACTCCAGAAATCAATTGTACCAAAAAGGACAAACAGAGATATAGAATAATTGAAAAGGGTATGTAGACAAGAACAGGAAAACGTTCCGTGAAATAGACTGCTAGTCGATATGGTAATGCTTTGGTCAGGCTCATGATGTGAAGATACAATTAATTTGATTTTAAAATATCCTTCGTGAAGTTATCAGCAGAGACATGTAACATACGCTCTCATTGCATTTAGCGCATGTAACCCAAGTATCCAGAAAAGTTTAAATGCGCTTCTCTTTTTTATGTAGTTGATACGGAAGACGTAAGGGCTAATCAACCTATTCGAAAATTTAAAGCCGAATGACTATATTGTTCCTTGAATTGAAGAAATAGACCACTTTTAATTAAAAAAAATGAGTTAGATTTATGTTTAATGGGAAACATGACACTTAAATCACTCCAGTATAACCCATAGTCCGCTATTCAACTATGTCAGAAAAGAAAAGAGAACTCCCAGTATTGTTACCTACTAAAGGTAGAGTGCGTTTTATCTTACGTGCCCTCTACTCTATAACAAATTTCGCAAAGGCATCAGTGCTTAGTATTGCGATCATATTGGTTATTCTGATGTTACTCACACAAATGGAGCAAGCCTTTACGATGCTTCTAAGGATGATCGAAACAGGACGAATCTCTCTACTACTCTGTTTTGTATTGATAAATCTACTGGCTGTCAGTTTGTCGCATTATCCAATCTATACCTACTACGCAGGAAACTTGAACAATAGTAGGAAATACGTTTCATGGAGAAAAGAGCAACCCTTTAAGCATAAATGGCTGAAATGGCTGTCCGTTTATACCTTCAAACCAATTAATGACAGAAATTATGTGAAAGATATTTACGCGAATATCTTGCGCCAATACCTCGGACTTGCGGTATACGTCGTATGGGCCATTTTCATTTACCACACCTACCTCCCCAACCTACAGTATTCAATTGCTTCGAGTTCCATCCTCATCATTAAATGGAGTTCAATCGCATTTGCCTGCTTAACCTTTTTCTCTTATGGATACTACAAAAGAAAACTGAGTCCATTGCATTCAACATTGGCCAAGCGATCTGTTATCTATAAACGAGTGGGAATCTATTATTTTTTCTTTTCGGGAATGTCATTCCTGTTGTTCATTTTGGTCATTTTTAAAGGGAGTTTGTTCAACCCTGGAGGACTGATCCTATTGCTGATGGCGAATTTCAGCATGATGTTGAACTTCTCATTTTTCAGACTGGTACGACCGAGGTTGCGTCATGTATTGCGTTCGTTCAAAAACGATGGATTGCGAAATTCAGTATTCTTTCTTTCGATCTTGCGTCGCGTAGAGAAATCATCAAACTATTTAGTAGCATTTGTGATTACCTTTTATTTCGCACTCTTAGCAATTTTGTACTTCACCATTGCGAGTATCAACTGCACTTGGCCTCTACCTAACGGTATTGTTATCGTTCTAATTTACCTCTACTTCTATTTCTTTATCATCAGTTCATTGGGTAAATACTTTTTCGTGAAGTACTCAATGTCTCAGAAACACAAAGAAGCGGGTAAACCATTGACTTTTCTCAATTCAGGGATTTTCAGGTTTATGACGTCTGCATTGTTGATTTTAGCTGCAATGCTTGTCATGGGGCTCCTCACAGAATCACACCTCAACGAGTTAACGATTTACCCTGTTGATAGAGACGATGACGGGATTGTTCTTTCTGAATTTGAAGAGCGGGTAAAAGCCATGCCGGACACTGTTTTCTTCATCTCTTCACATGGAGGTGGACTGAAAGCAAACGCATGGACATTGATGGTATTGGATAGCCTACAGAAATCCTCCAACCATCAAATGTTGAATCAAACGGTGGCTATGTCGGGAGCGTCTGGAGGGTCGTTAGGCTTGGCTCTATTCGGAAATATCTACGGACAATACGGCCATCGTTCCGAAACCATGGATGAAGTGATTCAAAAAATTTGCTACGATAATTATGCCTCCGTGGATATCTCCTTACTTTTTGGTGTAGATCTGGCACGTGTATTTTATCCCTTCAATCAAATTTCCCCTTCACACGATCGATCCTATTATGGAATGTTGAAGTATCAGCGAAACATTCAAAAAGACGGATCAACATGGCTCAACACAACTTCTTATCGCAAATATTGGAAGGAGTTACAAACTGAAAAACGAGCTCTCCCCGCTCTGATCATGAACACCGCTTCAACAAATGGTAAACGGGGAATTTTCTGCTCGATCAACACGTCTAAGTTTGATTCGATATTTCCCTATGCCCAAAATCTATCTGATCTAAAAATGGAAAACGGAAAGGACGGCTCGGTATCTTTCCTTCAAGCGGTTTCCACAACTAACCGTTTCCCAGTTTTCAGTCCTGTAGCGAAGATCAAAGGGTCTGGGCACTTTATTGATGCAGGAGCAATCGATAATAGCGGAATCTTGGGTTGCTGGGATCTATACCTCTACCTCTACGATCGTGGAATACTTAAAGGAAAGACAATCGTTTTTGTAGACATCGATAACAGTAAGAGCGGGTACGCCGAATTGCTATTTGATCAGTTTTTGCAAGAAACAAATCGCGATGATTATTTGGTGGATGAAAATGAAAAGTCATCTATTAGTGCGAACCTACAAACCGGACTCAGCCTGAACAAAATCCCAGGATATTTGAATGACTTCCTGTGTAACTACACATCGAAGCAGGACTTTTTAGAATTCGAGCGAATCGTGCTTCCTCACAAAGTTTCCATTTCAGACATCGAAGGAATAATTGATGGAAAAGTATTGAATTTTCCTGGAGGAGATTTCCGTGAAGATTTGATTTCCTTCTTGGATAAACACAATGCCAAAATCATCAAATCTACCGAAGAAAAAAAGGGATTCTTTGAAGATTGGGACTGCTACGAGCCGGTACTATCAAGACAATTGAGTGCGAGTAATATTACCTACTTCAACCGAATTATTTCAAGTAGATTCACAAGGTTGGGCAATGTAGCTTCTTACTTTTGAGAGGTGCGCAGGTTCTATCGCATCTGTTTTTCAAATTCAAACAAATTCTTAGATTTAAGCTAAACTAAGGATCATGTTCAAGCATCATTGTTTTCCAAAAGCGATCATTCTTCAAGCCGTTTATTTCAAACTAAGATTTAGTCTGAGCTATCGAGATGTAGAAGAATTACTTTCAATTCGAGGAGTCAAGGTAGACCATGCTACCATTCAACGTTGGGTATTTAAATTCACTCCAATGATTGAAAAGGAATTTAGAAAACGTAAAAAGCCAGTTGGAAACCGATGGCGTATGGATGAGACATATATCAAAGTGAAAGGTAAATGAATGTATTTATACCGAGCAGTTGACAAGGAAGGCAAGACGATAGATTTCTTATTACCAAACGCAGGCAACGGATGAGTGCTCAGAGTTTTCTAATCAAAGCAATTGAGAACAATGGAAAGCCAGAGCTAATCAATATCGATAAAAGTGGTTCAAATTCAAGTGCCATTCGAGTTTACAATCGAAGAGCGTTGGCAACGAAATCAAAGATAAAAATCAGGCAATGTAAATACCTAAATAACATTATTGAACAAGACCATCGTTTTATCAAGAAACGAATAAATCAAGGCCTCGGGTTTAAAGAATTTGAATCAGTTCGAAGGACATTGTCAGGTATAGAAATTG
>CAJQOB010000016.1 GCA_905479845.1 uncultured Flavobacteriales bacterium | reverse complement strand
CATATACCGTTTCTTTTACCTCATCCAGTGCAAAGTTCTTGAATACAAAAAGATAAATAGGCCAGAGAAGATAACATTAACTATTGGTATACTGATATGAATGTTCTCAGGTGAGATGTACAGCAACATCCCGCCTATTGCCAGTAAGGAATATACAATATACATATGGAATCCCAGCTTTCTTCTGCGCATCATAAAAATGACTCCGAACAGCCCCAAAAAGTCGGTCACGAACATCACACCTTTTGATAAATAGAAGTTCTCGTTTGTTTCTTCTGCCATAGCCTGAAGCTTGTCAAAAAAGGAAATCATTCCATTCATTCCTGCCTGTCGCATTTGTGTCTTCGACTTTGCCACTTCTACACGTTGCTCGATAATTTGTTCTTCACCGAAAGGTCCTGCAGTCGTACCAATCACATTGAACAAAATTGTAGATCCAATTGAAATGAAACTCAAAATAGCCAACACCAATAATAGCACCGGTCTCTTGTCCTCTTCACGCTGTTCTAAAACTTCAGTCATATCTCTTTAATTAAAAATCATTTTTAACGAAATCCACACTAGCAGCAATTAATGGATGCAAGTACGTATCCTCTTTCACAAATGGCACCTTTGTTCGGTATGCCGTTCGCAATGCTTCCAAATTCGGTGACGTCTTGTCTTTTCTGAAGTCCATCGCTTGTGCCGCATTCAAAAGCTCAATTCCTTGAACAGAATAACAATTTTGAATTACTCGATACAGTTTCGTGGCAGCGTTCGCCCCCATACTCACGTGATCTTCTTGTCCATTACTCGAATCAATCGTATCAACGGATGCCGGCATACACAATTGCTTATTTTGACTAACAATTGAAGCCGCAGTATATTGAGGAATCATGAATCCAGAGTTCAAACCTGGTTCAGCTATCAAGAATGCGGGTAAACCTCTTGTTCCTCCTATTAACTTATAGACACGTCGTTCAGAAATACTCGCCATTTCTGACAGTCCAATTGCCAAGAAATCCAATACCAAGGCCAAAGGTTGACCATGGAAGTTCCCTGCAGAGACTACGTCGTCTTCATCTGGAAAAACTGTTGGGTTATCTGTAACGGCGTTAATTTCTCTTTCAACCACAGTTGCGCAATGGTGAATCGTATCGAATGAAGCTCCATGAACTTGAGGGATACAGCGGAAAGAATATGGATCTTGAACATGTTCCTTTTCACGCTCAATCATTTCGCTACCAGCAAGCATACTGCGCATGAATTTCGCAACAGCTATCTGCCCAACTTGATTACGAACTACGTTTACATTGTCTTGAAATGGATTCAATCGACCGTCATAAGCATCTAAAGAAAGCGCCGCAACAATATTGAACTGACTCGCTAGTTTCTTACCGTTTGCGACAGCATAAGTCGCGTAAGCACTCATGAACTGCGTCCCATTTAACAAAGCCAAACCTTCTTTCGAACGTAACTGAATCGGTTCAAGGTTAAACTTCTTCAATAGATCTGATCCCGAGATGCGTTCTCCATTATAATCAACTTCACCTTCACCCAAAAGCGGTAAAGACATGTGAGCAAGTGGAGCTAAATCTCCCGATGCCCCCAAACTTCCTTGTTGATAAACAACAGGCAAAATATTTTCATTGTAAAAGAAGACTAGACGATTGATTGTATCGAGTTGAACACCAGAGTGTCCATGCCCTAAGCCCAATACTTTCAATAAAAGCATGCGCTTCACTATCTCAGCGGGTACTTCCTCCCCTGCTCCACAAGCATGGGATAACACCAAGTTACGTTGTAAAGTGCCAAGGTCATCAACGGAAATAGCTGTGTTACACAAGGATCCAAACCCTGTATTAACACCATAGATCAGGCGATCAGCGTTCTTTACTTTCTCATCGAGAAAATCGCGGCATTTCTGAACCGCTTCCGTTGGAATTGCACCCAGTTCAACTTTCTTTCCACTTGTAAAAAGAGTTTCAAACTCACCAAGGGTCAACCATTTATTGTCAATTGTATGCATTTCGTTCTATTTCAAAGTATCGATTAATTCTTGAATGCCAACTGATAATTGTTCTCCAGAATCCATGTTTTTCAATTTGATAATTCCCTCCTCAATCTCATTCGCTCCTAGATAAGCTACGTTCTTTACTCCACGGGCGTTCGCATACTTCATTTGCTTTTGCATTTTGGCAGAGGTAGGATATACTTCTGACGAAATTCCTGCAGCTCGTAAATCTTTCACAGCTTTTAAACAATGAACTTGTTCCATTTCTCCGAAATTCACGAACAAAACATCCAACCTGTTATCTACTGTTGACGGGAACAAATCCAATTCTTCGAGAACGTCGTAAATTCGATCAGCTCCAAATGAAATTCCCACTCCAGAAACTCCCTTCATTCCGAAAACTCCGGTGAGATCGTCGTAACGGCCACCACCACAGATACTCCCGATGTTCACGCCATTAGCCTTCACTTCAAAGATGGCTCCTGTGTAGTAATTCAATCCACGCGCAAGAGTCACATCAAATTCTACAATATTGGGATCAACTCCCAATTCAGCAGCTTGATTCAATACAAATTTCAGCTCTTCAATTCCTTTTAATCCTATTTCACTTGATTGAAGGTATGTTTTCATCTGACCCAAGCGCTCCGCCGTTGATCCAGTAATTTCAAATAGCGGCATGATCTTCTCTAAGGCTGATTCAGAAATTTCCTTCGTCTTCAGTTCTTTTACCACACCTTCAACTCCAATCTTATCGAGCTTGTCAATTGCGACCGTAATCGCAATGATTTTATCTTCTTCCCCACATACTTCTGCAATTCCTGAAAGGATTTTTCTGTTGTTGATTTTAATTGTGAAATCAGGGATGTTTAAGTTTGATAGTACTTCATCGAAAATAAGGACGAAATCTACTTCGTAAAGTAAGGAATCACTCCCCACAACATCAACATCACATTGATAAAACTCTTGGTAACGTCCTTTTTGAGGTCGATCCGCTCTCCAAACCGGTTGAATTTGATAACGCTTGAATGGAAAAGCTAATTCATTTTGGTGTTGAACCACGAAGCGCGCGAAAGGTACAGTAAGATCATAACGAAGTGCCTTGGAGGAAATATCGTTCGTTAATTTATTCAGTTCTTTTTTCTCATCTGACGACAATTGATCAAACGACTTCTTGGTATACGACTCAATATCATCAGGCAAATTGATTCCTTTCTTCTCGAAAAGATAATTTCCTGAACGCAAAATCTTAAAAATCAATCGATCTCCTTCATCCCCATATTTCCCCATTAAGGTAGAAGATAGCTCAAAAGAAGGTGTTTCAATTGGAGAGAATCCGTAGGTCTCGAAAGAGCTTCGGATAGTATCAAAAATATAGTTTCGTTTCGCTACTTCAGCAGGTAGAAAATCCCGTGTTCCTTTCGGAGTTGATGGTTTTTGCGCCATTTAGAGTTCGTTTGGCTTCAAAGTTAATAATTTGGTTTTGTTGGGATGTCGGATTTTCCGATTTAAATTGAGACGTAAATCCAACCCTTTTATATTTTTTTATGTTCTTACTTCAAAAGAAAGTATCACCTTTGCAGAACTTAATTTATACAGAATGAAAAAGAATATTTTAGTTGTTTTGGCACTTGCAGCTTTTGGAGTGAATGCACAACAAAAACTAATCGGTCTAACTTCCAAAGAATTTGATGAACTGGGGACCTTGGACTACAACGACTCTATCGCTTACAGTTATAACTCTTGGGAGGGATCATTGACCTCAAACGAACCAGAGTTTAAATTTAATTCGCCTGTATTTGACTATGGGTATGAATTACCTCGTATCAAATGTGATGAAGAAAACGCATATGTTGGTACACCGTTACTATTTGATTACACGCGTCAAAACACTATTCTGAATGGGCTTATAACTGATTCTGAAGTTACCCAAAGTGAACGTCAAGAATACGCGTATGATGGCTCAGGCAATTTAACAAAGATTGAATATTACTTCTGGAATCTCACTCAATTTGATTTATACGGTGAAACTGTCTACGAATATGATTCGAACAACAACTTGTTAGTAGAAGCATATGTTTCGGACCCTGTTGCAAATCCTGTTGTAGAAACTGTTGATTCTATGTTCTATGATGCATCGAATAACATAACACGTGCGATTAGCTATATTTGGGATGGTTCTCTTCTGAACGCTCAATCTGAAAGCTTCATAACCTACACAGGGAATGAGATCAGCAACTTAAAACTGTATGAAGTTACTACGTCACAGCTTGAATGGACATACGATATTTACTACACGTACTCAGGAGGTACGCCTTCTTTAATTGAAGCTTACCCTGTCACTGGAGGTGTTCCTTCTACTACCGTAGAGGTTGAAATTGATTACACGCTAAACTCTGACGGTCAATTGTCGCTTTATCAAATTTATTTTGGCGGTGATTTGTTTGTACAACAAGACTACACATACGACGCTGAAGGATTCGTGGTTAAGATCGAAAGTAGCGATCTTGATTTCTCAACATCGACTCTATACCTTTCGGGAGTGCAGGATTTCTACTATCAATCAACAGCTGATGTAAGTGAATTACCAACTATTAAAACAACTGTTTATCCTAATCCATCAAATGACTTCATTACAATTGATTCTGATGCGCAAATTGATAGAGTCTCTATCCTTGGAGCCAACGGTAAG
Source organism: uncultured Flavobacteriales bacterium (assembly GCA_905479845.1). Taxonomy (GTDB): domain Bacteria; phylum Bacteroidota; class Bacteroidia; order Flavobacteriales_D; family Crocinitomicaceae; genus UBA4466. Next base: position 8,233 of record CAJQOB010000016.1, on the reverse strand, counting down.
GTGATGATCGAACAAAAAGGAAACAATGTAAACGTTTCAAAGTTGACAGCAGGAATTTATATAGTAAACGTAATGACTTCTGAAGGTGCTGTTCAAACACATTTCGTCAAAAACTAGTCACAAAATAATTAATCCAGACTTTCAAGGAAGGTCTGGATTTTTTTATTTCCAGAATCTGGAATTCAGTAAAAAGTAACTAACGTTCCTTTTTACTGATTCGCTGGAATCGACTGGGTCAGCATTCGGTTTCTCCTTCTCAGAATTAAACAATCACAGACTGCTCTTCCCTAGCCATCGTAAAACATTCCCATACCAAATATCGTCTGCTTCCTTCTGCGATAGAATATCAACCTCAATGGCAAAATCGATTACACGCCCTGGATAAGAATTTTTAACCCCTTCCATTTCACCGAGTGGGTAAGGATCATCTAATCCTGCAATAATTTGCCCTGGTCCTACACGCGTTTTCAGCAATTGAAGCGTGTATGAATCATGAACGAGTGTATCAAAGAACAAGTTCGGGTGACCGAGTGAGCAACGCGGATCTTTACTGCCTTCAAATAAATCAGGGCGACCATCAAAACCTTGAAGTCGACGTCCATAGTTCGCTTGTCCAAGCATACAGCCATGTGCAAAACACGTCCTAACATCAGGAAAACGATTTGGAAAATCGCGCAAAGTGAACATGTGCAATGTATCTGCAGTTTGAGCCATCATCCAAACGAGGTGAAAACGCCAGTATTCATCTTTCAACTTCACCATCTTTTGTCCATCGTACGGATGAATTTCAACGGCCAGTTTATAATGATTCGCGAGTTCAAAAATTGGAGCTACGCTTTCATCTGCGACAGAGCACCACTCTTCGTCCTCATTCAAAAAGTGGGAAGGCAAGCACAACAATTTCATGTTCAGCTCATTGACACAACGCTCAATTTCCTTCAAGGCATCCTCAATAAACAAAGGTTGTACAACAAATCCGCAGGTGAATTTATCCGGTCTGCGTTCTTGCACACTTGCATTGAAATCATTTTGCCAGCGAATTGCGTCATATGCATCTTGACGATCCCATCCGTTACAATACACTTGAGACAAATTGAGCATCACCGCGTGATCAATGTTGTATCGATCCATCCAAATCAATTTCTCATCGAAGAAAAAGCTAGCATCAGTAATTGGTCGAGACCACTTCTCTCCTTGCCGCATGAATTTTCTGTCTTCATCAATCCAGAACAATTTCTTGTCTTTCATGAATTTTGGAATTTCATTCGGTTCTGGTAAAATATGCCCGTGCCCGTTGATTTTAATCTTCCCCATATCTGGTATCGTCAGTTCGTTTCAACTTGTGTTTTTCAAAAATAGAGAAAAGCATTAGACAAAGATCGAACATGAGTTACATTCTCAAAAAAAATCCTCGCTTTGAATTAACAAAGCAAGGATTCAATTTTATTTTAATCAGTTTCTTAGTTCTTCACAACGCGAACAACTTTCTGACCAACAGAATTAATAATATGTAGGAAGTAAATTCCTGACTCAGCTTCGGTCAAATTGACATCAGCCGTATTCATTCCATTTCCGAATTGTACTATTCGTCCGCGTGCATCGTGTACTTCAAATGTAAAATCTCCTTCCAATTGGATGGTGAATTCACCACTTGTTGGGTTTGGATACACCTGAACGTTCGCTAATTCGTTTTCTCCAATTGACGAACAATTCTCCACAACAATAGTTTGAATCTCTAATCCAGTACAACCGTTTGAATTTGTATACGAGTATTGAATATCGAATTGCCCTATTCCACTTATGGAAGGACTAAACGAATTTCCTGACACACCAGTTCCAGTAAATGTTCCGCCCGACGGTGTACCAATCAAAAGTACGCTACCCGCTTCGACACATGTTGTATCCTCAGTTGCTAAGAAATTGACAGAAGGTGTAGGATTCACAACAAGCTCTACCTCATCAGAGTTCTCGCAGCCATTCCCATCCGTTCCGATTACTTCGTAAGTCGTCGTTCCAACTGCAGGAACAAAAGGAACTCCATCTGTAACACCATTACTCCATACGTACGTGGGCGAACCTCCTGTAGCACCTGTACCCGTGAGGGTTACCGCATCACCTTCACAAATAAATTGGTCTGGCCCACCATCTACGTTCGGCAGAGGATTCACAATTACCGTTACAGGGATGGACGTTGCAGAACAACCATTAGAGTGAGTATATGTTACATTATATGATCCAGAAGTATAGACTGCGATATCATTTGTCGTTTCTTGCGTACTCCATAGAATTCCGTTTGGATAAGTCGTGGACAATACAACGGAATCGCCTTCACAGAATATTTGAGGACCTCCTACTCCAATAACTGGAGCTATTGGGTTTTGATTAACTACAACGGAAATATCAGCAGGAGGTGAAGAACAACCGTTTGCATCAGTATGAACTACCTCATATGTACCAGCAGTTGACACCGTTATATCCTGAGTTGTCTCCAAGGTATTCCATTGGTTACCGGTAGCATAAGACGAACTAAGCACTGCGTTATCACCTTCACAGAAAGTCGCAGAACCACCTGTACTAATCGTAGGAACCCCTGGGGTCGGGTTCACGACCACATCGAATGGTACCGATGTAGCAGAGCACCCCATCACTGTTACTGTTACTCCGTATGAGCCAGAAGTGGTAACGGTAATCGACGGTGTGTTATCATTCGTTGACCACGTATTTCCATTCGCTGATGATGAAGTCAAAACAACGCTATTTCCTTCACAGAAAGTTGTTGTTCCATTTGCCGAAATCGTTGGAGTTGGTGGAGGAGTTGGATCGCTCAATGAGGCACTTTGCGCTGTAGATGAACATCCGTTCCCGTCTGTATAAACAACATTGTAGAAACCTGCCGCGAAACCTGTACCTGAATACGGCAGAGAAACTCCCGTGAACGCTCCCGAAGAAGATCCTGTCCAAGAAATATCTCCAGTTCCCGAACCAGTAACCTCAATTACTCCTGTTGCAGTTGCACACGTTGTAGGATCAGAAACAGTTCCCAGTGCAATTGTTGGATTTGGATTTACCACAATTGAAATTGGAGCCGAAGATGCTAAACATCCGTTTCCATCTGTATAAGTTACTGTATACGTTCCCGTCGTGTTAACAGTAATTGCATCGGCAGTTTCCGCAGTTGACCAAGCGTTTCCTCCAACAACCGACGAAGTCAATGTAACAGAGTTTCCATCGCAGAATGTCGCCGATCCACTGTTCGAGATTGTTGGTGCAGTCGGAAGTGAATTGATCGTCACCGTTTGAGATGAAGTTTGTGCACCACCATTAATATCAAGGGTAATTGTTTTTGTCCCTCCAGAATTATATGTCACGATATGCGGGCCAGCTCCCGTTGCTGTTGCGGGTGAAGCTCCAGTACCAAAATCCCAGACCCAATCCGTTGCTCCTTGTGAGGCATCGGTAAACGTAACCGTTTCAGTAGCGCAGAAGTTTGTACCACTCCATGTGAAATCAGAAAAATCAGGAACAGTTACACAAAAATTGTGACTGGCCTGACTTCCAAAATTCGATTGTCCCATTTGGACCAGCGTATCATTCAATTCTGAAATCACATAGTAATCACCGTCAGCTCCACAAGAAGCATAAGATGCACCCGACAATCCATCTCCGTAAGAATCATTGATGACAAAATCGTAACAGCCCGCTGAGAGACAAACTGAATCAAGGTTCATTTGCTGTCCATTTCCATCACTATACGGTCCTCCAGCAAAAACGGGAACTCCAGAAGTATTGATAATTTCCCAAGTACATTCAGAACCCCAACAATCCTCAATGAGTTGAGTATACACCTGAATTCCATTAGAAATCCCCGTATAATCAACCGTTACAGAGTCATTTGCCAAATTGACGTCAGCAACTCCATTCGGCATTGACGTCCATGCCTTGAATTCGTTTTGTCCACCTGCTGTAACCGAAGGTAAAGTAACGCTGACAGAAGTCCAAGAAGCTAAGTTACCTGTCCAGTTTACTGTTGAAACTGTTCCGTTACCGATTTGGTAGTTGATGTTTACTTGAGTAAGCGCACTCGTTCCGTAATTTCTTAAGGTTACTTCTGGATCAAAGGTATCGCCACAAAATGAACCTGTAGGGTGAGAAATATCAGCAATTCCTGCATCATCTGAAAGAACAGCAATAGAATAAGATGCCGATTCCCAAACGCCTCTACCATAACTTCCCGCGCGAATCATTCCGCTCGCTTCATTGATTTCAAGGTCGTTCACAATTACGTTTGGAAGGTTGACCATAAATGGAATAAAATCCCCAAGAGCATCATCGCTGTAGTAAACACCGATATCCATTCCAACATAAAGTGCATTGGGCACAGCTGAAGTAGATTCAAACTTTACCACGTTACATGGCAAGTTTGGCAGCGTTCCTGAAACATTCGTCCAAGAAGTTCCTCCGTTTGTGGTGTAGGCAACTTTCACTCCATCCGTAAAACCACCAATTGACACCCAAACACGCATAGAATCGGCAGGATCTACTTCAATTGAAGTGATGATGTTTCCGCTCAAAATTCCAGACAAGTTATTCGTTACTTCAGTGAAAGCGGTTCCATCGTTAATTGTTCGATAGATTTGATCATTTGTTGCAACATAGATTACGTCGGAATTCCCATCGTAAAATTCAATACTTCTCAATAATTCAGGAAAGTTGAACGTAGAAAGTTGATTCCAACCGTTCGCGTATTCGTACAAATCATTGTATCCAGCTACAATTCGATTTGAATTGGGATCAAATTGCATTGGTGTTACCCAACGTCCGGCTTCAGGTCTCCCCAAGCCTTGATTAGAATTCCCCCCATTTGTTGAACGGTACAAGTTTCCATTTTGGATCATTCCATAAATGAGGTTTGAGTTGGTCGGACTAATCGCCGCTTCCATTCCATCTGCACCGTAGTAAACCTTCCAAGTGGCGTTATTGTAAACATATCCACCATTATCTTGAAGACCTCCAGCGATCGTCGTTACATCATTTTTTGATCCTCCTATTCGGTAGAACTGACTGATTTGGATTCCATCTGTCAAGTCTGTAAACGAGTTTCCATTATTTGTTGAACGATACACTCCACCATCAGAACCACAGTAGATTTTACCACCAACCCCTCTCAAAAAGTGTATATCAGCATGCGTGTAAGAAGCGCCACCGGGATTACTCCAACTATTTAATTGAGACAACGATGATCCACCGTTAGTTGACCGCCAAACATTCAGTACCCCCGTGAAAATCACGTCAGCATTTGTCGCCGAAGCACCGATCGCCATATCATACCATGATTGAGTAGATCCCTCGAATACATCCGTGTTTGTGTTTCTCGGTGAGAAGGATACCCCACTGTTGGTGGATCTATAAATCCCTCCATAATCTCCCGCACCATCCGCAAGCAATATATATACATAAGAATTGTTCGCTGGGGTCACAGCCAGTCCAATTCTACTAGATCCTCCAGGGAATCCAGTAGACAAGGTCCAAGTAGCTCCACTGTTTGTTGAATACCTTACTTCATCTGATGTTGCAGCATAAATAGTTGATGCCGTTCCAGGTTTTAACTCGAGGTCTCTGTAAGAACCTGCGAGCAACTGATTCCAGTTTGTCCCACCATCAATCGTTTTGTAGACACCACCATTGGATGCTACGTAAACGATATCCTCATCTGCAGGATCAATCACGATGTCACGTAAGTTTCCACCTACATTTCCTACCTCAGCCCACGTTAATCCGCCATCCGTTGATTTGAGAACACCGATACTGTACGTATCACCACCATCAGCATCACCTGTCGCTAGATACAATACATTGCTGTTTGCTGCTGAAATTGCGATGGAAGAAACTCCCATTACCGCCAAATCATCGCCCAATGGAGTCCAAGTCGTTCCCGCATCAGTGGATTTCCACACCCCACCTGCTGGAGCGCCAATATAAATGATGTTCGCATTGTTCGGGTCTTCAACAATAAAATTTACACGCCCAAGTCCTGGACTCCATGAATCTGTGTTATTGTATGTAAAAGGTCCCATTGGCGACCAATTTCCTGCGTTCTGCAAGCTTTTCGCTTGACCATTCGCCGACATGTATAATTGATAATCGTGGAAGGCATCTTTGAAATCAGGGAAAGATCCATCCGGTAAGAGACGGGTTTCCCAGAAAGACTGCCAACGCTGGTATTGCTTCCACCCTTTGCCTTTCACATATTGCTTTCCATCCCATTCGAGATCAAAGGCTTGTTTGATTGCACTGAAGTTTGCGTCTTTTTTGAGCATTTCATCAACCCAAGGAGTTTGGGCAGATAGGTTGAGCGTTAGAATAACTCCGAAAACAAAGGATACAGAGTTTCTGAACGTACGTTTTGGAGAGTGTACATTTTTCATAAAAGCATAGTTTAACATGCTCAAGATATGAAATTGTACTTCTTGAAAAGAATAAATTGGCAAGGAACTTTCAAAGAAAATGGTAATCCCAACGTAAGATGCAGATAACTAGTCTACTTAGAAAACAGAGAGTCAACGAATTGTTTCCGGTTGAACAATTGGAGGTCGTTCATCCCTTCACCAACACCAATATAACGAACCGGAATCTTCATTTGATCTGAAATTCCAATCACCACTCCACCTTTGGCTGTACCGTCCAGTTTTGTAATCGCAAGTGCAGTAATATCTGTTGCGGCTGCGAATTGCTTCGCTTGTTCGTAAGCATTTTGTCCAGTCGAACCATCTAAAACGAGAAGAACTTCGTGTGGAGCTCCAGGAATCACCTTGCTCATAACACGTTTGATCTTCGTTAACTCGTTCATCAAATTCACTTTATTGTGAAGACGACCTGCAGTATCGATAATTGCAACATCCGCTCCTTGCGCTCTCGCAGATTCAAGCGTATCAAATGCTACAGATGCTGGATCAGCATTCATTCCCTGCTCTACAATTGGCACACCAACACGCTCAGACCAAATAATCAATTGATCTACTGCTGCGGCACGGAAAGTATCTGCGGCACCAAGTACAACTTTGTTATCACCTTCCTTGAATTGGTGAGCAAGTTTACCGATTGTCGTTGTTTTCCCAACGCCATTCACACCAACCACCATGACTACATGAGGTCCATCTTCGTGTTTTGGAATTTCGTAATTCTCAGTATCCGACGAGTTATTTTCTTCGAGAAGGTTGGTGATTTCTTCCTTAAGAATGACATCAAGTTCGCTTACATTCATGAATTTATCACGAGCAACGCGTTCTTCAATCTTCTCAATAATTTTAAGCGTAGTGTTTACACCAACATCAGAAGTAATTAGTGTTTCTTCGAGACTGTCAAGCACCTCCTCATCCACACGAGACTTACCAGCTACGGTACGTGCCAATTTACCAAAGAAACTTTCCTTTGTTTTCTCCAACCCTTTATCGAGTTGTTCTTTTTTGTCCTTTGAAAAGAAACTAAAAACTCCCATAGATTTTAAATAACAAAAGCCTCCGTCAAATAGAGGGAAGCTTTTTAATATATTTCACAAAGTGATAATTAGTTCTTATCGAACCACTCTTTCACTTTCTTATTGTGTACAATTTCTGACTTGAAGCCAAATCCACCGTTGTCATTTTTTGACATTTTGATGACTTTCGTATGTGACTTTCCCTCTCCTTTTTGTAAGGATGCTACTACTTTCTTTGCCATGTCTTATTTGATTTCTTTATGAACAGTCATACGCTTCAAAATCGGGTTGAATTTTTTAATCTCCATACGATCCGGCGTGTTCTTTCTGTTTTTCGTTGTGATGTAACGAGAAGTTCCTGGTTGTCCAGAATCTTTGTGCTCTGTGCACTCCAAAATTACTTGAACTCTATTTCCTTTCTTTGCCATTTTCTTTCTTTTTAGAATCTACTTTTCGGTAGAACTATTTAAGGTATCCTTTAACACGAGCTTCTTTAACGCAAGCCGTAATTCCTTTCTTGTTGATATTTCTCAACGCTGCCGCTGAAATTTTCAACGTGATATATTCATTTTCTTCAGGAAGGAAGAATTTTTTAGTAAATAAGTTCGGGTAGAACTTTCTCTTCGTTTTACGTTGAGAGTGAGAAACATTGTTTCCAACCATTACCGATTTTCCTGTTAATTGACAAACTCGTGACATCTTTCTTTATTTAATCCTATTACTAAAAGGGGTGCAAAGAAACCAATTTATTCTGAATTC
>CAJQOB010000015.1 GCA_905479845.1 uncultured Flavobacteriales bacterium | reverse complement strand
TTACTTCGGCTTCCATCAACCCGTCAGTACCAATTGATCCTCCTAAAGCCAACAAATGAACCTTCATTAACTTTCCACCCTTTGATTTAATCCAACCAGCTTCTGTAGTGCCGCGTTCCCAGTGAGGGACCTCAATTTCTTGAAGGTACACCTTATCGAAGCCATACTCGTTCATTTTCGCTTCACCCCAATATACGGCCATTTCGGCTTCCGCTGATCCAGAAATTCTAGCGCCAATGTCTTTACAGAGACTACGTAAATCTTCATATGCCTCACCTCCCGAAAGTGCTGAATCATAAATTGAACGGATAAACGTTGAGTCGTTTTGCGCTGATGCAGATGAGGAGAGAAGTAAAAGAAGGAGGATGCGATACATGCGTTTAATTTTTCGACTAAGATATAGAACTTCGCTTAGAAGAGACTAGTCTTTCTCTTTTCTCAAAATCTTTTCCATTTTCCTTCCTTTTGCTAATTCATCGATCAATTTGTCCAAATAACGCATTTGACGTGTGAGCAAATTGTCAATTTCTTCTATGCGATAACCGCAAATCACTCCTTTGATGAGGTGAGCATTCGGGTTTAGGTTCGCTCGTTCGAAGAAAGTTTTGAAGGTCACTTTTGCGTCGATTAATTCTTGAAGCTTAGTATCATCAAAACCAGTGAGCCAATGGATGACTTCATACAATTCATCTTTCGTTCGACCTTTTTTCTCAACCTTCGTAACGTAGTGTGGATATACCGACGCAAAGGTCATTTTAGCTATTCGTTCGTTGTGTTCTGGCGTAATCTTCATTTTGATTCATTTGAATTAATTTCTTGATGCGGTAATGCGTTCATTTGCATGACTCTAAGTACTAGTTCAAAATCGGCGGACAATTCTTCAAGTTTTTGCTCGTATGGACATGGTTCGGTTTCATTCTTGGGAAACGTCAATCGCTCACATCCTGCATGAATAGATGCAAGCTTCTCCCAACTAAAATCGTGCTTCTCTATGAATTCAGGACTTAATCTTACTTTTCCGTCTGTAATGGACATGCCTTTCAATCAGTCTTTTTTGAAAAGATATTCGGCTTTCAGGCAATCACACTTTGTTTCAAATTTGTTTGAATCTACTCTCTCTTCTGATTGGGAGAAACTGCCGAAAGTTAAGGCTACGGAGAACAGTAATATGGCGTTCTTGAGTACCATTTAAATTCGTATCGTTGTTTTGTTCTCTACAGTAATTTCAGATCCTTCTGCCAACATAACAGAAGCGGGTTCTTCTGCATTCAAAAAAGCAAATTCATTTCCGTAAACAGCAGCGAAGTCAATATCAATTTCATAATTCGTGACTTCGTAAGCATCCCATTTAGGGTGAGTTACTTCGTATTCATTCGTTTTCTTGTCGTTTACACGAGCATATCCCCAGTAGTGTTCTGTTATGAATTCCGTTTCGCTATTTGCTTCTAACTGAAACTTCTCACGACTGGCCTCAACCTTTATTGAATTCCATTTGTTATTTTTCTTCCACTTGTATTCAACCGTTCTGAGTTCATCTTCCTCACTCCAAGAATGCTCCATGGGCATGGTTTCATAATTTTCTTTGTAGACCGTATTTGCAACAAAAGTTAGAGCAGGTTTTGGAACGATTTCCTTCACAAAGACAACTCCTCGTTTCCATTCGCCTTTGTCATAACGTTTGACGTAGAATCGCAAATTTACCTCTTCAAAGTTCTTGTGGAAGGGAATCTTGATCCCAAGTAATCGTGTGTTGACAAACATGAATCCAACGAGACTCACGTAACAGTTTCCATTCCACAAATCGAGTTCTGTTCCTGCCGGTAGGTATTTATTCAACACGCTCTCGTCAACGACATAATTGGCGATTGCTAATTTTCTCCATTCTGCTCTGAGGAAGCTCATACCCGTATTTGTTAGCGATTTATCTTTGTCATGTGAAGATAAGGTTTTCTTCCCTTCAGTAGTAACCAACGGGGCAATTATCCTATTCCAGTTGAGCGAGCACTTTGTGTGCTCTAATTCTAAAATTTTCTGTATTTCGATCCAATTGATCGTGAATTCTCATCTTCAACTCGTTCTTTAAATCAGGATATTTACCCGTGAGTTTCTGTAAGACGAATAGAGACCGGGATTTTGTAGTTATGTTTCTCTCGTTTGAGCTCAGCCATTCGAATAAGTGTTCAATGTACTCGGCCTCTTTTTCAACGGGAACACCGCAAATGAGCCAGTAATTGGTAAACGATGGCTCAAGCTGAATGTGGTCAAGTGTTTGACATAAGTCGAACAGAAATATCAAGTCTTCTTTGAGGTGTTCTGAGTCGATCTCGGCTATATCAGTTAGAAGCCACAAAAATCGGGAAGCAATTGTGTAATCTTCTTGCAGCAAGTTCGAAAGACTCCTTATACTTATCTCTTCCTTAACAATTTCACTTGCTCAGGTTCTTCTGTCTTGAGCTGAGCTATTAGGGAGAGCCAGTTTTAACCTTTCTACGTATTCTATGTTCCTTCGATTATTCAATTTTGACCTTTGAATACGTCCGTCAAATCAATCAAAATGGAGTTCGTCGAAATCTTCTATCGATGATAAAGTAATTAATTTACTCTTTTCTAGATCCTCCCAAGTCTCTTGGATTTTTTCATCCTCTGGATGTTCAGAGTAGAAGTTGATGTTCTCTTTTGTAAGCTTCCTAGCAGACAGGAAATTGTAACTGTATTCGTAGTGGAGTACAGGTCCTTGGGTGTCAGTTTGATCATAACCGATAAGCTTAAAGCTGTTTTCTTGATAACGGAAAGTATATTTCCAATATCCATACCTGCCATGGGCGTAGTGCACATAGAGTTTCCCTTTTTTAATCTCCACGCTTAGTTCTGGTGGGAAATAGACTCCGCCATCTTCATTCTCAGAAGAAAAGCAACTTTGATTCTTCGCTACTTGCTCGTAGGTGTTTCCGTCTTTAAATAAGACGATTATTCCTCGTCTGTTTCGATCCATTTCGCCGAAGTACTCGTCCAACACGACTTGATTTGGATCTGTTCCTTTAGTGATCACAATGCAATCTTCTTGACCGTCATCGTTTAAATCACCGAATATTTTATCAAATACAGCGAATTCATCCGGCACGAAATCCTGAGGGGACATAGATGTTTCGTTTTCAGGAGTTTCACTTCCTTCATCTTGATTTTCACTCTGTGAGGAGTCATCTTTTTGGTTATCCGAAGGGGTAGCTTGGTTGTCGCAGCTGGTGCTCCAGGCGAGAATTAAGGCGGAAATAATGAATAACTTATACTTTGACATGGGATTTAGTTTATCCGAAGATCTGTTATTTAGAACTTTAAGTTAGTGATTATATCAACGCGTACCACTCAATTCATATTTTCCGTTCCTAAATTTTATTTCCATCTTGCCGTTCTCCCATCCTTTTTCAATAGCGAAAAGAACCGACTCTTGTACGAATTTTGGCGTAATCGCCTTAGGTTCAAGCTCAGGGGGGGCTATTTTCTTTATCGTTGACATATAGCCAAATATCAAACCAACCGAAATCAACAATAAGCAATTAATTTTTGTTTTCTTCAGAGATCACAAAAACCTTTTCTCTAAATTTCCAATAATACCTTGCTTCATCAATGACTATTTTCTTGAGTCCCTTTTTAGAAATGGCCATTTATTTTTTCATTTTAATGAAGGTGCGTTAATTTCAATGGAATATAATTCATTACTCATTTTCATTGATGATTCTCTCGGCACCTTTATTATTAGGATTGAGTGCCAACGATTTTTTATAGGCTGCAATTCCTTCTTCCTTTTGTTCTAATGCCAAAAGACATTCACCGTAGCTGTCCCACGTATTAAATCCTTCCGGATACAATTCAGTATTTAGTTTGAAAATTCTTAGCGCTTCATTTGTTTTCCCTTGCCCCATCAAATTATAGCCGAAATTGTTGATCCCGCTTTCTGAAATATCAAATTCAGATTGCTTATTATTTCCAGATTTAATGACCCCAATAATTTCATCAATGCTTTTTCCTTCTTCCTGAAGTTCAGACAATTTTTTCAGGTTCATACGCTTAACCTTCTCTCTTTGTTGATCCAAGGTTTCAACTCCATATTCCATTCTCTCCTCATCTGAAATTACTGTCGTATCGATGTCTCCAAGCCGCCATGGCCCATCGTCAAGTTTCCTATATTGAGTACCGTAAATTTGCGGTTCATCCTTACTCAATAAATAACGATCAATTGCTGCTGCCAAAAGCCATTTATTTGCTGTTGGGTCCAATTCAATTGATTTGCGCATTAATTTGACCGCCATCCCGTAGGCTGTAGAATCTTCTCCGTGTTGAAAGATCATTGCCGCGTTGTGATAATCGAGAGGGGGCCGTACCATATTCGAGTCTAGAGTTGATAGATTCTAGCCTCTCTTAAACGGTCTCTTTTAGAAATAACGTTCCAATCGATATTATCTACTTGTCTGTCCGCTTGGTCATTTCGATAGATTTCAATCAATTCAGCATTGTTCTTTTCAGTTTGTGGCTGAACGTTTTTAGGGGTGTCCTTGCTCATTTTACAAGAAGCGAAGGCGCAAATTAAGATGATGAACAGTGCTGGTTTCATCTCCAAATTAGAATCCCTGAATATAACGATAGTTCTCCAATATGAATAGCTACTGCGTACATTTGCTAAACACTTTTCGATCACAACTGAGAGACTTCAGTTCGCATGTTCTCGTATTGGAACAAATCCGCTAGAATCAGCTTGTTCCCTGGGTCATGCAAGAAGTACGAAGTAAACTTCACGAATTGTAGGCGCTGATATTCCGATTTAAACAAATAGGCGAGAGCAGCCACTTGTACAACCTTCATACATTTTCCTTCAAGTAGTTCAAATGCACGGTTCAGTCGCGAGATGTCGTTGTCTTCTGCAGCTAGGGCAGAATAGTAGGTGTTCAGTTGTTTGCCTGCGATTTCATCCCCTGTGCAACTTGAAACGTTTGGAGAAGATGCAACTGGACGATCAACTTGAGTTGAACCGCTGTTTTGAGGTAGCTCATTATTTTGACTTATTTCAACTGGTTCAGGGACAATCGGAGTGTTGTCAACTGTTTTACGTGAATGCGGATTTTTAAAAATGTTCAAGGCACCATCCCACATTCCAGAGGCATAGACATATCGATTGTCCTTACTGAAACACATTTGGAAAACGCCATTTAAGCGATTCGTTTTTCCTCTGTCGTAAATTGATTCACTATAAGACAAGTTCCCTGTTATGTGGTCGCGTTTCATGACGTGAATGGCGTCTCCATCACCGAAAGAGTGCAATCCGTAAATGAAATCAGTGTTTCTATCACTAAAGAAGAAGTGACTCTCTAATCCTTTTGATTTAAAGTCATAGTCACGCTGATAGTGCAACATTCCAGATTGTTGATCCCTAGTGAATTGCAAGACCCTTTCATCATCTCTACCATCTGCTTTGTATATGTTTTTTCCATCAGCAGAGACGATTAAATATCGAGATGTAATAGAGTTTCCTATTCGTTCAATTTCTTGAATTTTTGTCATATCACCAGTGCTTTCATTGAGATCGAAAACGACAATTTCTTTGTGCGTATTTCCTGCTCCAACGTAAAGGTGTTTTTGATCAGGTGATACGGAAAATCTTGAGAAATACTGAATGATATCCGTTTCGTACGAGTTCAAGAACTGGGGTAATCCGGTTCTTTCATCTATTCTGTAAACGTCCAAAGATTTACTTTCATCTTTGCCGAAGAACATCAGATTCCCTTTTGGTGAAATGCTAAAGTGCTACACGAAATTGTATTGAAATTCGGAGTCGTTTTCGAAATTCTTTTTAAACGTCAATTTTCCTGTTGAAGGATTAACCTCGTACATGACGAATGTTCGGATCATTTTCCCATTGTGCTTTTTTCCAAGACTCGCATAGAGAAAACGATTGTCGGCAGATAAGTACGGAGAACTAACTTCGCCTCCTTGAATTTTCGTGTTCACTGTTTGAACGCGAGTCAGCATCCCCGTTGATTGGTTTACTTTGTAAACACCTAAATTATTTAGCTGAGAGAGATAAATGAAATCTCCAGAATTTGAAACTACCGAACTTCCAGCTTGAGGTGCGGAGACGTATCCTTTATGTTGAAGTTGTGAAAAACCGGTGAATACACTTAATAAAACTATTAGCGATGTAATGATTGATTTTCTCATAGTACCTAAATTTTTAATTCAACATATTGGGTACTATTAAACGAAAACTATGCCAGCATTAGGATAGCTAACATGGTTTCTAGAATTTAAGGCAGTTTCTGAACTATCGTATCCATTTTTTCATTTGTGGGAATTCGGCGCCATCGCAAAGGTTCATCCATTCCAAAAGGGACAAACCAATGTAGTTTTCGTTATTAAATTGTTCAATGAGCCATTCAGATTCATTTTTGTATCCGTTTTTATGAAAGACAATTTCTAGGTCTAATTTTAGAAAACATGAAGCGGCATAGGACCAAAGAATAGTAGCAATTTCTTCCCCATCAGTTGGCCACTCCTCTCCAATCTTAGCTGTCCCAATGAGTGGTCGGATTTTCTCTTCGGCCACTGCAATGTGGCCTGCTTCGTGCAACAAGTCTCCAGGATATTTTAATTTTTCTGAATCCATCAAGATTGAGCTGCCGTATATACTCAGCCCGGGAAGAAATGTATCGTTAGGCAACTTTTGTTCAACGACTTCAATGTTTATTGAATGAAGAAAATGAACTATCGTCTGTAGTAAGTCTTGATCATTGTTTGATTTCATAAATTAAATATATGTTCATAAAACGGAAACGTGCATCGGATTTAGTTAAAGTTCTGCAGACGAGAAAATGGATTTAGTTCCTTTAAATGAGACGAAGATAAACAATCCACCCCCCAATTCCATTCGTTAATTCCGCCATTAAATTATCTTTGTTAAAAATTCGAATTACATGGCTTTAAAATGTGGAATTGTGGGACTACCAAACGTAGGGAAATCCACTCTTTTTAATTGTTTGTCTAACGCGAAAGCGCAATCGGCAAATTACCCTTTCTGTACAATTGAACCAAACGTTGGAACAATCTCTGTACCTGATACGCGATTGGAAAATTTAGAGAAGCTTGTAAATCCTCAACGCGTGTTGCCAACAACAATGGAAATTGTCGATATCGCTGGTTTGGTGAAAGGCGCATCTAAAGGTGAGGGACTAGGAAATCAATTCTTAGCAAACATTCGTGAAACAGATGCAATTATTCATGTATTGCGCTGCTTCGACGATGGGAATGTAATTCACGTAGACGGGAAAGTAGATCCAGTT
>CAJQOB010000014.1 GCA_905479845.1 uncultured Flavobacteriales bacterium | reverse complement strand
ATTTTATTGAAATCAATATCACAAATGTGTGTACATACAGTATCGAGGAAGTGACGGTCGTGAGAAACAACGATCACTGTATTTTTAAAATCAAGTAAGAAATCCTCTAACCATGAGATCGTTTTCAAATCAAGGTCATTGGTAGGCTCATCGAGTACTAACAAATCAGGATTTCCAAATAAGGCTTGCGCCAAAAGAACACGTACTTTCAAATCATTCGAAAGTTCTTCCATTTTCATGTAGTGCTTTGACTCATCTATTCCCAAGTTAGACAGTAACGCCGCCGCATCCGTTTCAGCGTTCCAACCTTCCAAATCAGCAAATTCTCCTTCTAACTCTGCGGTGCGCATCCCATCTTCATCAGAGAAGTCTGGTTTTGCATACAAGGCATCTTTCTCCGTCATAATTTCATACAAACGAGTATGTCCCATGATCACAGTATTCAGAACTTCGAACTGATCAAACTCAAAGTGATCTTGTTTCAGAACAGCCATTCTTTTCCCAGGCTCCAATACTACGTGACCTGTCGTTGGATCTTGATCACCCGTTAGAATCTTAAGGAATGTAGACTTTCCAGCGCCATTCGCACCAATAACACCGTAGCAGTTACCGTTAACGAATTTCGCATTTACGTCATCAAAAAGAACACGTTTTCCGAATTGGAGAGAAAGATTGTTTACTGAAATCATTGCAAAGAAATTTGCCGCAAAGATAGGGCTTTTCCCTGATTTCCATTATTATTCCTTCAAAAATCGGATGACCTTGATTGAATTATCAGCAAGTTTGATTGATGCGAAGTACACTCCAGGTGTGATATATTGGTCAAATCAAGACCGTTGTTACCTACCTCTAAATCCTTTTCAACAATCAATTTACCCTGGATGTCTAGTATAGAAACAGTTCCACGTAGAGGCGACTCTACACTCAATGATCCATTGGTTGGATTTGGATAAATAATTGGATCGAAGTTTTTACAGTTCACTTCAACACTTCTGAAATCATACGTGGTAATTGTTCCGTCAATATCTCTTTGTTTCAAGCGGTAATAATTAATCCCACTGGTAGGAAGCTCATCAGTACAAGAATAAGAAATTGGTGAAGTTGAGTAACCATTTGCCTCTAACGTACATAGTTGTTCCCATTCAGATAGATCAATGGATTTCTCAACAATAAAATCTTTTGTATCACTCTCGCTTGCAGTAACCCAGTCGACCTGAGTATAGCAATTTTCGTTTGCGACATTGAATCCTGAGAGGGTAACTGGCAAGGGTGTCGTATTGATTACTGAGCCTAATGTAATGAACCGAGTTGAATTATTCGCTATGTGTGTATTTCCTATATTCGATACAGTCACAACTGGACCACTGTATGAGAGTACAATCCCTGTTCCATCTCCATTGTAGTAACATGTCGTCCCTCCATTTGAGAAGTTGCCATCGTCATCAACTAACAAACGTAATTCAGCAGGATTTACACTTCCTAGATTGGCACAAGCATCTAAAGTCAAATCTGCATTAAACACTTGTCCAAAATTGGTTTTCGTCACTTTCCATTCTCTTTCCAAGCGAGAATAAAGCGTACAATTCACGAGACCCGCAGGCATTTCCACATTCGATGCCACCGTCGCACACATAGCATCTGTGTTATGTCCAACTGTAACGTAGGATGAATTACTCGATATTGAAGCTGCATTTCCAGAATTATTGGCAGCTAAGGCACCAACATATATTCGAGTGACATCATCGAATGTATGCGATTGTTTTTGAAGTAATCCTTCTGAATCGTCTCGTCCAATCCCGATGACGTCATTGTGATACCCTGCGGAGAAGCTTGCATCCCAAATCGTTGTCCCATCAGTTCCCACGTAATCTCCTTGGGCCCCACCCCCTATATTATCTAGGGTAGTTCCGTATTTTATGGCAAGATACGTTTTCACCATATTGATATTCGCATTGGACAAATCTGCATTGTAGAAAATAACTTCAGAAATGTACCCACTGAAGTACTCATTGTAAGAAGTTGTTGTATTTCGTTTAGCACCAAATGTGATTCCATTTGACATCAACGCAGAGGAAGAACTAGAAGTTGTATACACTAAATCATTTCTAAATGCTGTCATAGACGTCCCACTAGACTTATTTCCCTTATATGAAATAATTAAAGGTTTTTCCACAGGGTTAGGAGTGAAATTCCTAGTACCATTCGTGGAATTATTATGTCCAATAGCTAACCTTCCCCATGCCCTCATTTGTATTCCGTCTGGGTAATTTTTATAGGTAACAACTCCATCATTCGCACCTGAAGTAGGACTGGCAAAAACAACGAAGAATGTTCCTGTGTTACCCGTACTTTGATTTGTTAACAGATTAAGTGCCGACG
Organism: uncultured Flavobacteriales bacterium; assembly: GCA_905479845.1. Taxonomy (GTDB): domain Bacteria; phylum Bacteroidota; class Bacteroidia; order Flavobacteriales_D; family Crocinitomicaceae; genus UBA4466. The sequence goes on along the minus strand of CAJQOB010000014.1, from coordinate 1,162 downwards.
TATTACTCAACTGCCGTTGACTTGTTCCTGAATTCCCGTTGAAATCAACCATTGCATTGTAGTTGAATATACTAGCCGTTGGTGTATTCGTTGCTGTAGAATATGGAGCTGATCCATCCGAAAGCGTAACAGCACTCCCCCCTGTTGGGTACGATGTCGTCCATGCCGTAACATTACCAAGAGACAATGCATCTGCTTTCCACCAAGCCGCTAAATTAGAGAACCCCAAGCTTCTTGGAGTTGGATTACATACTCCTATCGTTCTATTTCCCGCAGGAGTAGTAACTGTCGGTGTATATCCTGTTCCTCCCACACTTATATTTGTACACGTACCATCCAGCGTATTCCCTACAGTTGGGTTAGCTAAAGTGTATACAACCCGTTCCTCCCCAGGTTCTCCATGCTTGCATTTCAAAAGTTAACACCCCAGTTACAGAAACACCATTGGCAATTCCTACACCTGTTCTTGAATAACTCTCAGTGCCTCCTAAGTTTCCACCCGTCCCAGAAACTGTTGATTCCGTATTTCCTGTATCCTGACAGTGAATCTGGGAGTTTTGCTCCGACATCCAAGCGCCCGATGCTGCTGTAATGTCATATGAGATATCAATCCCAGTGACAGTGGCACCTGCAGGAATCACAACAACAAGTGGACTAACTGGACCATTACATGTTGAGGAATAACTTGTAAGATTTAGAGGAATTGCTCCAGCAGAATAAGTTGACGATGATGATTGAGATAAAGCACTTATCGAAAGGAATAAAGCTATGAGTAGGGAGATTTTTCTTGGCATAGGTAGTAGAAGTTTACTCAGTTGTACAATTAATCTGAGTGCAAAAGAACTACATGACTAGAAGCAAGTCAACAGAAAAGTGTTTACTTAACGTATACAAGTTATTTACTTAAACTGTTTAGTTTCTGAATGAACGCTATGAGATCATCTTCTTTCGCTAAGTTCATTTTCTGTTTGAGCCTATGCTTGAAAATTCGTATTGAGGATGGTTCAACATTCTTTAATTGGAGATTATTGAAAATTTTGTGTTTCCGTCTGAAAAATCCCTCATTCATTTTGCAGGTTTAATTCGATTTTCAAATTTAATATATAATTGATTATAGATTTGGGGCCATCCCATTCTTGATTTTTGCCATTTTTTCTTGATT
>CAJQOB010000013.1 GCA_905479845.1 uncultured Flavobacteriales bacterium | reverse complement strand
CGTAATCCAAATCATTTTTTGGATACATGAATGGATGACGCATTGCATTTTTGTGAGACCAAGCCGCCAATGTTGGCAATTTGGCAATCAATCTGTGCATCGTCAAATCTCTCGCTCCTTCATCACGGTTTGGATCCAATGACTCAGGGTAGAAAGTCGAAAGTGAACAAACCATCGATGCAAGTACTCCCATTGGGTGTGCCTTAGCTGGGTACGCTTCGAAGAACTGCTTCATGTCTTCGTGTACCAAAGTGTGGTTTGTGATGCTTTGTTTGAATAAGTCCAATTGCGCTTGAGTAGGAAGTTCACCTTCGATTAACAAGTAAGCTACTTCTAAAAACGATGCTTTATCCGCTAATTGCTCAATCGGATAACCACGGTAACGTAAAATACCTTTTTCGCCATCTAAAAATGTAATGGCACTTTTTGTACTACCTGTGTTTTTGTATCCAGGATCTAGAGTAATGTACCCTCCAGTACCACCACGCAATTTGCTGATGTCTATTCCTTTTTCGTTTTCTGTTCCTTCTATTATTGGTAACTCGTATGTGTTACCATCTAACTCTAATTTCGCAATTTCGCTCATTCTTATCGACGGTGATTTGTGTTATTTTTCTTCAATCGCCTAAATTAACACTTCATTTTGATTCTATCAAACGGAAATGGATATTTAATTTAGTCCTAAACTATAGGTTTTTCAATGTGTAGTCCAACATCATAGTGTAAAGATGGTTTCGAGTATTTCCACCATAAATCCCATGATTCTTATTTGGGTAGATGAATAGATCGAACTGCTTGTCGGCTTTCACCATTGCGTTGATCATTTCCATCGTGTTTTGGTAGTGAACGTTATCATCTCCAGAACCGTGAATCAATAGGTATTTTCCTTTCAATTGATCGACAAAATTGATAGGTGAATTTTGATCGTATCCATCTTCGTTTTCATCTGGAGTACGCATAAAACGCTCTGTGTAAATGTTGTCATAGTACCTCCAATTCGTTACTGGTGCAACGGCAATTCCCATTTTGAAGTAATCAGCTCCTTTTGTCATTGCTAGTGAAGTCATGAAACCTCCATAGCTCCAACCCATGATTCCAATTCGATCTGCAGCAACATAATCGTACGTTTGAAGCTCTTTTGCAACAGCGATCAAATCTTCCGTTTCCAATTTTCCGAGCTCTAAATAGGTCGACTTCTTGAAGTCTGCTCCTCTGTACATTGTTCCTCTTGGATCAACAGAAATAACGATGTATCCTTTTTGCGCGAGAAGTTGGTGGTACGCGAAACCTCCACTATCCCAGCTGTCAGAAACGGTGTTGTGTCCAGGCCCACAGTAGATGTTCACATAAACTGGGTACTTCTTCGAAGGATCGAAATTTGCCGGTTTAATCATCCAACCATTCAATTCTTCGCTGTGTCCTTTAAACTTTACGAATTCTTTGGTTGAGATTGTAAAGTTTGATAAGGTCTCATTCAATTCATTGTTGTTTTCAAGAACTGAGATTTCCTTTCCTGCATTATCGCATAATGAGAAAACAGGAGGAGTGTTCGCATTCGAATAAGTCTTGATGAAGTATTTCATTCCATTTGAGAACTCAGCATCATTGTGACCTTCTTCCGAACTGATACTCGTTTTGCTAGATCCATCCAAACCAATCTTGTAAATTCCTTTGTGAATCGCTCCTTTTTCTGCTGATGAATAATAAATAGTATTCGATTCCTGATCAATTCCTAAAAATTCGATAACATCCCAGTTCCCCGAAGTGATTTGTCGAGACTTACCATCGAATCCAAGTAGGTAGAGATGATTGTATCCATTTGATTCACTCGCGCGAAGAATTGATTTTCCATCTTTCAAAATCAGTAGGTTGTCATCTACATCGATGTAGGTATTCGATTTCTCCTCGAAGAATTCTGAAACCTTCATTTTTTTAGAAGTCATATCAACCAAGTGGTACTTCAGAGAACTTTGATGACGGTTCATCGTTTGAATCACCAATTGATTGGCAGTTGTAGACCATTTCATTCGAGGAATGTATTCATATCCTCCTAAGTCGATCTCTTTCGCTTTCCCTCCGTTTGCAGCAATCATATATGCTGTAACGCAAGAGTTGTCTTCTCCTGCTTTAGGGTACTTAAACGTATATAAATCTGGGTAGAGAGAATTGTAGTACGTCATGGTAAACTCACGTACATTACTTTCGTTGAATTTTAAAAAAGAGATGTATTTACTGTCAGGTGACCATGCATAACCTTTGGTTAAACTGAATTCTTCTTCATATACCCAGTCAGTAGTTCCGTTGATAACCTCATTACGTTTTCCATCTTTTGTCAATCGCTTTACAGTTCCTGAAGCAATGTCTTTTACATATAGGTCATTTTGATAGATGAACGAGACCTTTTTTCCATTTGGTGAATATTCTGCCAATGTTTGAGGTGTACGCGTGTTATCGAGGGGTTGAAGCTGTTTTGTTTCCAGATCGTATAAGTAGTATACTGCTGAATAACTTCTTCTATAAATGGACTGTGTATTAGTGGTAATTAGAGCTTTCGTTTCATCACTGTTAAAAGCGTAGTCATCCATACTTATTGAAGATAGGGCACTTCCAGAGATTAGTACTTCTCCGCTTCCTTCGGGATCGGTAAAAGAATGTTTCGTGATACCCGTTTTGGAGATTCTAGAGAAATAATTTCCATCCTGCATGGAGCGAAACCCTTCTACTGAACTTCCAAAAAATGAATAGTCCTTCCAAATTTCTTCGACTGTAATGTCTTGACCCCAAGAAAACGACGTAATTGTGATAAAAAGGAGAAATAAACTCCGTCTAGAAAACTTCATGTATGCTTTTTTAATTAGAGAGCTAAAAATAGGAATTGTATTTCGATTAGTGAGACGAAACAAAGCTTACTTAACCGATTAACCATGAAAAAAGAACATGATTTGTTAATCAGGGCAAACTCACACTTTTACTCCAAGTACCTTTAGTAAATATTCCTCATCCCATCCAGCTTTGAGTCTTTTTCCTTTGACTCCTTGCTTTTCAGTTTTTTCGTTCTTCAATAAGTTGAGGGCAATTTTCAAGAGAATG
>CAJQOB010000012.1 GCA_905479845.1 uncultured Flavobacteriales bacterium | reverse complement strand
GGGGCTACAACCACCCAACGCTTGCTCTCTGAACGTTTCGTGTCTTCAACTAGATCAAATTTCATCACTTTGGTGTAAAATTCGACGGCTTCGTCATAGTCACTAACGATTACGGAGATTTGAACAATTCCTTGTTTCATGTGAATTAGTTGTTAAAATATTGGTGCATAGGTTCGAAATAATGCTCTTCCCAACCATTTTCGTATTGGGTTTGACCTTCAGGGATGTTCGTGTGGATCAATGTTAATTCTGTGCCTTGTTCGTGCTCCTTAAATTGAATGACAAGATTCGAATCTTCATCATTGTCAGTAAATTCACTCGTTCTCCATGCTTGTTCAATTTTTGAGAATGGAGTTAGTTTATTATTTGTTCCAGTGATATAACCATCCCAAGCAGAGTAGGAGTCACCTTCGTTCATTGAGCATTCCGCTTCTCCACCTGTCATTGCAGTGTGACCCTCACTTGAAAGCCAAGCACTGTAGAGGGTTTCGGGAGTTGCATTAATGATGGTAGATAATTCAACTTTTTCTTTCATAGAGTATTATATTTTCGATAGTCAAAATACACATTTATTATGTGCAGTCTCCACCGTTTATACCAAAAAGGAAAGTGCAGAGCTTGGGGTCCCACACTTTTGAACTACTCGTGATTTATAGAGTTTGCCTCTCTATACGTTAACCTAACCAGAACTTGCATACATCAAATTTCTGGATGTTACTTGAACGGTTTACAGGTATAAATACCTGTTTTGGCTAAAATGAGTGTTAAAAAAGGGCTCTTGTGTAAATGTTTAGTGCTTCATTGCCTGATTTTGTCTCCTTTTCGAAGGTAAAACCTAAACGCTCCAGTAATTGGATTGAATTGGAGTTTGTTGGGGTTGTAGTCGCTAATATTCTTTTGTGTGTACTGTCTTTTTTGAGTTCTTTGATTACTACCGATGTTGCTTCAGAAGCGAATCCTTGACCATAAATTTAGGTAATAATGCAAATCCGATGTCGAAGTGATCCAAATAATCACGTTTCATGAAAGTCACAACTCCAATTGATTCTTTTCCTTGGTTTTGTTCAATCACCCAATAATCTGTATTTGGGCGATCAAGTATTTTTTGAATGTAATTTGACGCATCGGAAACTGTCTGAATATTTCGATCACCAATGAATTCTTTCCATTTCGGAGTATTCATAAGTTGGAACATGAATTCAGCATGATCCAATGTTAGGTCTAGAATTGAAAGTCGATCCGCAACTAATTTCATGCTTCCAAATAGTTTTCGGCGAATGTTTTGAATTGAGCCATCCAGCGTTCGCTTTGCCTTTTGAATACTTTTGGGAAGAGTTTTGCAAAGATTCGAATCATCAGTTTATTGAATTTCGTGTACTCAACAGTTGAGGTGAACAGGGTTGTGTTGGAGTTTATAGCTTTGAATTCAGTATGCTGTATATTCGTCATATGGATGTGCTCATACATGGCTTTTTTTTCCTTGGGAAGATTAGAAGTGATTATCGTTTCGATCAATTCCATTTTTTGTTTCCCTTCGAAAATAATTTTTGATTTTGCACCAGCTGTATCTTTTTTTCCGTTGATCAGTTCGATACTCTGGAAGTTATCTTGCCATTCGGTGAAGTGGGTTTCGTCGTCCCAAAGCTCTGCTGTCCTTCTGAGTGGTAAGTTGATTTCTACGGTACAAGTATATTTCATAATGTTCTTTGACTAAGATAATACAATCAGTGCATTAGTCTATTCGATCATCTTGATCTTCTTTTCCAAAAGTTCCTTTTCACTTTTAGTTTTGCAAGAGATAGTGCTAGTTTGAGATGCTTTAATTGCCTATTAAAATCTATCCCTCGGTACAATTCCCCCAGTAAAGAATGATACAAATGGTTTTCGTTCAAGTCGATTTTTAAGGCTTCCGAAATAGCTTTTTCTTTGCCCTTCACTTTTGACAACGCATATGTTCTGTTGAGAGCGGCGGCAGGGGAGTATTCCAATTGCAACAAGTGATTATACATCTGTAAGATATTCTCCCATTTTTCAACACTTTCTCTTGGGTGAGTGCGCCAAAACGCAATACTAGCTTCAATATGATATTTTGAAATTTCCGCTCCTACCGCAGATTTTCTCAAATATGGCTCACCCTTCGAAATCAAATCTTCACTCCATTTTGAAGTGTCTAGATCTTCATATAAAATGGCATTTCCGAATTCATCTTCTCGCGCTTCAAATCTTGAGGGATGGAAACAGAACAAGGCCATTAAGGCGTTCGCCTCTGGAATATTATAGGAGCGAATGAAAAGTAAAAGAAGCGACATTGCTTATAGGCATAAATGCTTTTTTGTATTGTGTTCAGAGGTGGAGGAGTAATAACCTTCATTGAACAAAAGGTAAATGATAGTGAGTACATTTCTCTGACGCTCCCCTAGCTCTGTTTCCTTTGGAAAGGTCAATTCTATTGCATTTTTCCGATAGGACTCCTTGGCTCGAACCAATCGTTTATTGATTGTTGATTTCGTTGTGAACAGAGTAGAGGCAATTTCGTCAATTCCCAATCCACATAAAATCCGAAGTGCCAAGCAAATTTGAGCTTGTTCGGAAAGGGTGGGATTACAAATTGTGAACAGCATTCGCAACTGACTGTCTTCAATGTTTGCAGGAGAAAGATCAACCTCCTCGAAGGTTTCGCTTGGCTTATCGCGCCTTAATTCGGGAATAATCTTCTGGTAATAAAGTGAATTCCGTTTGAAATAATCACGCGATTTGTTCTTGGCAACGGCGTACAGCCAAGCCTTAGGGTTTTCTGGAATTCCTTTGAGAGACCATGTTTCCGAAGCAACTAAGAAGGTGTCGCTCGCGAGATCTTCTTAGTTGGATATTCTGAATTCCAAATGTCTTACACAGCACACTCACGATCTTCGAAAATTCAGATCGAAAAAGATTTGGGATGAGTTCTTGTTTAGGCATAGAAAAGATTCCTGCCAATTACACAATCAGCAGGAATCAGATGATTTAAAAAAACATTACATCTCTTACTTCAACGGTAACTCCAATAGCCAAAGTTGGACATCCTTCTGAAAGGCGAACTGCATCGTCGATATCATCCGCTTTTACGATGATATAACCGCCAACCATTTCTTTCATTTCAATGTAAGGACCATCTGTTAATGTGTTATTCGCTTTAACGACTTTTCCTTGCATTCCCAAGGCATTTGTAGCGACAAATTTATCTTGTGCAGCAATTCCTCCAATCCAATCTTGCCACAATTTAATTTGACCTTGCATTTCTTCAGGTGTCATTTCTGCAAATTCTCTTTCTGATCGTTCTTCGCTTCTAAAAAGCATCATAAATTCTTTCAAACTGTTTAATTTTTGTAATTCAATTAATTATTTCTAAACCTAAATCGATCGATCTTCCTTCAATAGGACATGTGATCTAATTATTTTTATATTCATCAAGTTTCTACCTTTT
>CAJQOB010000011.1 GCA_905479845.1 uncultured Flavobacteriales bacterium | reverse complement strand
CTCAACTAAGAGTCTGTAGACTTAACAATTTAAATACTTCTTTAACTTCCTCCTATTCTTATGTGCTGGCTGAATCCAATTCTCTTCCCAACGTTTTAAGGTTCGATAGTCAATACCAAGCGCTTCACATATTTCCCCTTTTGTTAAGCCTTCATCGATTCGTTTCTTCCTTAGAAAGTCAGAAATGGTTTGTGGGTTTTCAGGGTACCCCTCGAAGTTTCAGGGTAATTCGGCAATTAGCTCAACGTCGCAAATGGGTAACACAGTGGTGCCATGGTGAGTTTATTCCAACGACCATCACTCCACAAACTGTGCATAGGATTCGCTACTTCAATTACGGATAGGTAGGAATCGAGTAGGAGGTCTGAGTAATCTGGAGTTCCAACTTGCGCTTGCTTGTAATCGGCTTGTGCGCTTGAATTGTTGTATTGAACAGTTTCAGATTCGCAATAGAATGTTCGCTTAAATTCGAACGTTTCGAGGTTGATTTTTTCTTCTGAAAGCGATCGGACCAAAAGTTCAACGGGCAATTCACCATCATCCAAAGTGATGTAATCAAAGAAATCAAATACGCGTGGATCGCTGATTGAGCGTAGTTCAGTATTTGCAAACCCACCTCCCATGGCAATCTTGATTTCGGGAAAGGAATCCTTAATCGAACTAGCACACCTAAATGCGCTGTACAAATTCCCTGGAAACGGAACGGAGAAACAAATCAACTTTGGGTTAAGTTGGTCGATCTTTTCGAGTAACAACTCAATAGAAATTTGATCGATATATGATGGGTCCTGTTGCAGTTGAGCGTACAGCTCGTCGAAATTGTTAGCACTAAAACCCAATCGTTCGGCGTATCGACTAAACCCAAATTCAGGATCGATACATTCAATGATGAAATCTGATAAATCCTCTAAGAAAAGCGTCGCTAAATGCTTTGCTTTGTCTTGCATTCCCATCGATCCAAACGCCCATTCCAAATCTTCAATTTGATCGAAACGACTTGCTTCTGGGAAGAAGTTCCGAGTACAGATTCGTCGAGCCAAGGTAGGCTGTTTTCCATGTAGAAATTGAATCGCAGGTTCGATTGTTGCCAAATATTGCTCTCTCAAGGAGTACATTCTCTCAGCATTTTCCGATTCAATTGTTCCTTCTCTTTCGGCCAAAAAGAACACTTGTTTTAAGCGATATTGACTGAAAAGCTCAAGAATTACCTCAATCCCAAGATCAACTTGATAAGAAGAAATATTCTTCGTGTTCAAGAACCCCTTCAAATAGGCAGTAGCAGGGTAAGGCGTATTCAATTGAGTAAATGGAGGGGTAATCAGTAGTACGTCTTTCACACGGATTTATTTATGAAGCTAAGGTACGGGATTCTCACAATTTAGAGTCAGTGTACTTTCGAAATGTCAAAATGGGTATTTGTACCTATCATGAAGTGAAAATCATGTCCTAACTTGCAATCGATTTATTCAAATAAAGAACAAAATACCACTACATCAAAAACAAAGATTATGGCGCAATACAAAACCCCAGGAGTTTATGTTAAGGAGGAGAATTCTTTCGGTTCTAGCATAGTATCAAATGAAACCGCGGTACCTGTATTTATAGGTTTTACTGAATACGCACGTAACGCGCAGGGTGAGTCTTTGAATAAAGTGGAAGGATCTAGTATTGTTTACGAACCAGTTCGGATTAGCAGTGTGCTCGAGTATCAAAACTCATTCGGTGGGGCAGATGAAACGGGTAGAATCTATGTTACTGAAACAACAGATAACATCGGGGGAACAACTTACTCAGCGGAAAACAAAAATCACGATGGAACTGAAGACTATCAACCTGGATTGATGTACCCATCTGTTTCAAACTTTTTTTCCAATGGAGGTGGAAATTGCTACATTATTTCCTTGGGTCAATACGAGGATTTCTCGAAAGAACTGGCGTCAACGATAACAGATGAAATGGACTTCATCAAGAAGGCTATCGAAATGGTGGAAAGCGCAACATTGATTCTGCCTACTGACCTCATTCGATTTGGTGACTCAGAGTATTACGCATGGGCTACTGAGTTCACGAATTTTTCAGGGCAAGAAAAAAAGTACTTCACAATACTTGATGTTGTCCAAAAAGATCCCAATAATTCGGTGTACAATAGTACGGACATCGATCAATACAGAAGTCATGTCGCACCTGAGTTTCCAAGTTATGCAGGGACATACTTCCCGTATTTGAAGTCACTAACGTCTTATTCGTATAGGAGCGATTTGAGTAATGTTTATTTGAATGAGGATCCTTTGACTGATAGTGAAAATGCTACCATTGAAGATGTAAAATCTTACCTATCAACAAACTACATTAATATGCCAGCCTCTCCCTTCATGGCTGGAATTTATAGTCGTTTAGATAATGCTTCTGGCGTTTGGACACCTCCCGCAAATGTAGCTCCAACAGGAGTAACAGGACCATCGGTATCTTTAACTAATAAAGAGCAGGAGGATCTCAACGTGGATGCCACTGCAGGAAAGTCCATCAACGCGATTCGTAGTTTTACGGGAAAGGGAACACTCGTTTGGGGTGCTCGAACGAACGATGGTAACGGTTTGGATTGGAGATATGTAAATGTTCGTCGCCTATTCATTTCCATGGAGACGGACATCAGCAAGGCATTGGAAGCATACGTATTCAAACCAAATGTTCACAACACATGGGTTGAAGTAAAGACAATGATTGAAAGCTATTTATTGGGGCTTTATAACGACGGAGCATTTGCAGGTACAACGCCTGGAACTAGCTATCAAGTCCAAATTGGTTTGGGTGAAACAATGACTGAGGAAGATATTTTAAATGGTTATTTGCGTGTTTCTATACAGGTTGCGCCTGTGAGACCTGCGGAATTCATTGTCTTGACTTTTTCGCAGATGGTCGGTCAGTAGCATTTTTAATTGGTTGAGGTTATAAATCTCGAATATCGTTTCTTGACAAGTATACTTCGACGATAATTCTTGAAACTAACTCCAAATTGATATCACCTGGATGAATTTTCAGTCGATACAAGGCTTTTGGCTTTGAGTCTGGGATATTTTCGATGATACCCAATTCTAGCATCACTTTCCGAACGAGGATTTTACCGCCATAACCAAAACGAAAAGACTTGTTGTTGATCTCATCTTTCGCTGCAATGCGATTCAGCATGTTGTACGTTCGATTGAAATACTGCTTAATCTGTTTGATGCGAACTTTTGTAACGTCCTCACCATGAAGAACCGTCGCGGTGTACTTCGCTATTTCATTGAATTCAGCAAGAAATGCTTTTCGTTCTTCAGGTGTTTGTGTCATCGGAGTACAAAATAAAGGAAATAATTTGTACAATAATCAGATCTCAATTTAACGATCTTACTTCCCGAAGTATTCGCGATACCATTCCGTTTGGTCATAGTCAATGGCTTCTTGATTGATTTGATGGTTTGGATTCAATTTTGCGAAGAGTATTTCCACGGCTGCAAAATCTCTCTGACTAACAGTTTTGATCCCGTTTCTATCCAATTGAGCGGCACAAATTCCCATTCCAATTTGGTATTCCTTAGTGTCTGAAAAACGAGAGCCATTATAGATGACTTGGCTACCACATGCCCCACTTGCATCCATTAGAAACGCCAGTTCGACATCATTTTCTTTTGCGACTTGAAGCATTTTCAGCGAAGCAGCAATCATTTCTTGTGTAAGGTCTTTTCCTGATTGAGTGACAACTCTCGCTTTTCCATCCAACACATCGTGCCCATCGCCACCTTCACAATCAGGAGTTTCACGAGGAGTTCCCATGGCAAAATCCTCAGGGCAGAATGGGACGAGTTTAACGGTGTCGTGTTTCATTAGCTGCAAAGCACTTTGATAGACACCATTGCTGGTACCATCAACACCACATAATTCACCAAGAAGGCAGGCGCTTGAAAGGACTCTAATTGGGTCTTCCTTCGTTGGAATTCTCAAAGAGTTTAGGTAGTCTTTATCCGTCATAACTAATTCGATATAGATTCCACTTTTAAGATTAAAGTGTGCTCGAAATTATAGACGACAGTGAATTTAATCTCACTCTCTTTCATTGTCATAGACAAAATATCTTCGGTCAATTTCCAAGATCCTTTCAAGTCATCTATTGGTGTTGATTTTGGCTCATTCCCACACATTCGAACAGGGGCTTTTATACGTTTGAACTTCCCGTTATCCTGAAATTCAATTGGACTGTTATCCATTATGAAACTATGTATTTCTATCGTGTCACCAGTTGAAATTGAATTCGTAAAGTTCTTTTCAAAACACCACAATCGATCGGGAGAATGCCGAGGATGTGATTAAGGTGAATATGAATACAGTTAGTTTCATTTACTTTTTAATGACTTTTCGAACATGTGTTTCATCCGACGCAGTAACACTGACGAAGTATACTCCAGAATCTAATTTTGCAAGATTTACTTTACCGTTAGAATTCAAAGTACTCTTTGCGACGAGCTTGCCGTTTACAGTATGAATTTGGTATTCATAGCCTGCGATATCCGTTGTGCCTAATTCAATTGTGATGAAATCAGATGTTGGATTTGGAGATACTTTGAATACATCTTCTGGAAAAGAAATATCTCCAGTCGATGCGCTACCGCAGCCATGAACTAAATTGAATTTCGTTTGTAATGAATCGATAGGTTCTATTCCAGCATTGTCATGCGTGCGAACTGACGCGACGAAAGATGGCGAACCAAAAGTGTCTGTCGGTTGGGCTACCGTGACGAAAGCGAAAAGGGAAGAGGTTCCGTTTGAAGCGCACCGCGTATCCGCTCCAACCATGTTTGCTCCTTGAAGTGCAGCCATTAATTTACACGCTAGATCGCCTTCTTCATTTAGAAATCGTGCTTCCATTGAATCAAGTACTTCCTGGCCGAGAAGGATGTTCCCTTGAATCGCGTAATTTGGTCCGACGATGTGGCTCTTGTAATCGTCTGTGGAGGAACCAGTATGAGCCGCCGTCTCAGGACTTCCATTTATCATTGCTGCAATTCCATACTGACGAATGGCCGGTTGTCCTTGAATATCATTTGCAATCAACCATTGGAAGATTTGACTTGGTGTTTGCCCGAGGTTCATTTGGCTTGTCGCGTTGGTTTGATTCCCTGTCAGGTAGTAAGCTTGGGTGTTAATAGCGCCAACACCGGGAATTAATTGACCTAAGAAATGGTCACTGGGAACAGCGACAGTAAACAAATCCACGCATGATGCACCAGCGCTTCCAACTTCTCCTGTTACAGAATCTACGGCTACAATTGAAAAAGTATCCTGTGCGAAAGTTTGCATGGAAGAGTATAAAAACAGCGATGCGAGTAATAATGATTTCATGTGTGTTTTATTTGATCTTCAATTTACTACTAATTCAGAATATTCTATTGTGAAAAGGACAAAAACCGTAATTTGTAAACATGAAAAGCTACTTGACTAGAATTACTCTTGGATTCGTGTTGGTATTATCCAGCTTTGCACACGCTCAGGATTCAAAAGTGAATTGGAATACGATCACAGATTATGACAATCATTGTACGATCATGTTTCCAACGCTTCCTACAGAAACCTACAAGAATACTGCAGAGGGGTTCAAGACAACGACACACTCTCTTTACGGTCAAAGTAGTTACTTCTTAAAAATTCTACAATTCAAGAATGAGCCATCAGATAAGAAGGCAAAGGCAACAAAGGTTTTGACAAGTTTGGCTTCAAAAGTGAAGGGTAAAGTAACCGAGCAAGTAGATTGGGTCGAAGGTTCGGATACTGGTGTAAAAGGCATAATAGTTATTCCTGGAGATGGTGCTGCGAAGCCTGAGATGACTGTATTATGTAATGTGATCATTGTTGGCTCGGTGCAATATCAGATCATGGTTCTGACTCCAACAGAGATATACGATGAAGCTTTTGATGGCCGCTTTGTGAGTTCCTTTAAGTTTATTTGATTTTCGATTCATGCGCATAACTTTCCTGTTCCTGGCTCTTTTCGGCTTTCCTCATTTAGGAGTGTCGCAGATTGAGTTGGATACATTTACATTGAATCAATTCGGAGAAGAATTCCTCTGGGGAACCGCTTGCGCAGCATATCAAATTGAAGGAGCTTGGAATGAAGGGGGAAAAGGACCTTCCATCTGGGATGATTTTACGCACAAAAAAGGAAATGTTCACAACAATGAGAATGGCGACCAAGGAGTGGACTTCTATCACCGATACAAGGAAGACATAGCTCTCAATAAGGAAATGGGCTTCAAGGTATTTCGGTTTTCTATTTCATGGCCACGGATTTTTCCAAATGGAACGGGAGAAATAAATCCAGAAGGTGTTGCATTTTATCATGCAGTTATTGACGAGTGTTTAATGCAAGATATTGAACCTTGGATTACTTTGTATCATTGGGATTTACCATCTAAGCTTGAGGAACAAGGAGGATGGACCAATCGGAAAATTGTCAAATGGTTTACTGATTACGCCGCGTTTTGCGCGGATGAATATGGTGATAAAGTCAAGGATTGGATGGTGATGAATGAACCCGCTGGCTTTGTTGGATTAGGATACATGCTTGGGTATCACGCTCCAGGAAAGAAGGGGATTGATAAATTTTTAAAGGCAACACATCATGTTTGTTTGTCAATGACGAGTGCTGGGAAAACCTTAAGGTCCAATGTTGAGAATGCCAACGTTGGATGTACTTTCAGTTGTTCGCAAGTAAAGCCTTTCAAAGGTTTGGAAAAGCACGAGGGCGCTGTGGCAAGAATTGATGCCTTGCTCAATCGACTCTTTATTGAACCTTCCTTTGGCATGGGGTATCCATACGACGCCTTTCCTCAATTAAAGCGGATTGAAAAGTTCTTTGAAGATGGAGATGAGGAACTGTTGAAGTTTGATTTTGATTTCATCGGGTTGCAGAATTATTTTCCCGTAGTAGCAAAGAAGAGTTGGATTCCAATGATCCGATCGAAACAGGTGCCACCCAAGAAACGAGACGTTCCTGTCAACGAAATGGGGTTCGAAATTAACCCAGAGGGCATTTATCATATTTTGAAGCAATTTTCTGAATACGAAAACATTCAGAATATCATTGTTACAGAAAACGGAGTTTGTGTGAAAGATTCACTCATGGAAAGCGGAGTTCATGACCCAGAACGAATCGATTTCTTCCGATCTTATCTGAAAAACATTTACAAAGCGAAGCAGGAAGGAGTTCCAGTTACTGGGTACTTTGTTTGGAGTTTAACCGATAATTTTGAGTGGAGCGAAGGCTATGAGCCACGTTTTGGATTAATCTATGTGGATTATAATACTATGGAGCGCACGATGAAGGATTCCGGGAAGTGGTTTATGGAGGAGTTGAAGAGAAATTGAGCCGTATTGATTGTCCATTTGTTCAGCCAGTATCGACTTCAGTGTTAATCAAACTCTTCTAAAATGATATTCCGTTCGCCTTGTAAAACATTGTTTGAATCGAGGGTGAGGGTTGTGACATTTGAAAAACCACCACTTCTTTCAATCTTCTTCAAGTACTCATCTGTGATTCTTGGATCACCATCGAACCAAAGCGCTGTAAGCCAATATTCAGGATATCCTGGGGCTTGAACGTTATAATGAATGTGAGCAGGTTCACCTTCGTGACTATTATAGGGTGCGGGTCGAAATGTTTCAAATTGGTATCTACCACTAGAATCTGTTTTCATCCAAGCTCTTAAATATCCATGATATTTCCCATTCTCAGTTTCATCCCCATTCTTAGGATAAATGCCTTCACTATTGGTGTGGTACACATATATTATCACGTCTTTGGCAGGAGTCTTTCCATCTTGAAGATATACCGTTCCAGATATCATCAGTATTTCTTTTGATTCTCCGACGATTGGGATTTCTGCGTTCCACGTAACATTTTCTGGGGCTTCACTTGTTCCACACCAACTGCAAGTATTCTCGTCGGTTGTCTCTTGATTCGAAGTTTGTTGTTGATTCTCTTTGGGACTATTCTGCCCAGAAGAACACGAAATAACAAATGAACTGATTAGATAAAGAAAGACACTTCTTTTCATGATGTTTTTTAGTGTAATGCTCTTTTTTGAGTGTACGTCTTCAGATAAAATTCAGGGCAAACTCACACTTTTACTCCAAGTACCTTTAGTAAATATTCCTCATCCCATCCAGCTTTGAGTCTTTTTCCTTTGACTCCTTGCTTTTCAGTTTTTTCGTTCTTCAATAAGTTGAGGGCAATTTTCAAGAGAATG
>CAJQOB010000010.1 GCA_905479845.1 uncultured Flavobacteriales bacterium | reverse complement strand
AAGAGAAAGATCAAATTTCGAATGAAAATGACTCAGTATAAATGGGTTCACAAATGCACTTTCCTCAAATTCTTTGAAAGAAACGGTTTGCTTGATTCGGTCCACCTTTGCTGAAATTGGGATAAGTAGGATGGGCGTTTTCACCTCACGTCCATTGAGTTCTAGTTCTAAAATTCCGCGGGCGATGCAAAGGGTATTGACACCAGATTCTTTCAGGTTACGACGTGCAGTGGGCACAATCCGCTTTGGGAGTGCCGTTATATCATACGTACTCGTGCCAGATTCGCTATAAACACTCACAAAATGCAATCCTCGATGGTCATTTCTGGCATCAACCAAAACATCGTTCACATTAAAGTGACTGCTCTCAGCGAGTAAATTTGAAATGATATGACGTAGTTCTTCTGACAAGCCGATAAATTTACGAAAAACAAGCTGGATTTTGGATAAGTCTCAGTTCTTCAAAAACTCAGTAAACATCGTTGATTTTAGTACATTTGTTTATCTATTAACGATACGATACAAAGCAACAAGTGAAATTCGGAACAAAAGCAATTCATGCAGGAGTAGAGCCTGATGAAGCGACAGGAGCAATCATGACGCCAATTTATCAAACATCTACTTATGTTCAAGAAGCCGTTGGAAAGAACAAAGGTTACGCGTACTCACGTACACAAAACCCTACTCGACATGCACTTGAAAAGAACTTGGCAGCGCTGGAAAACGGGAAACACGGAGCTTGTTTCGGATCAGGTTTAGCAGCTATTGACTGTGTCATAAAAATGCTGAACACGGGTGATGAGGTAGTTTCAACAGGTGATCTTTACGGTGGAACCTTCCGCTTGTTCAAAACGATTTTTGAGAAATACGGAATCAAGTTTCACTTTGTGGACATGACGGAATTGTCATCTATTTCCGAGTTCATTAACGACAAAACAAAACTCATTTGGGTGGAAACACCAACCAACCCAATGATGAGCATCATCGATATTTCAGCAATGGCGACAATTGCAAAACAAGCAAATGCCGTGCTCTGCGTTGATAATACCTTTGCGACTCCATATTTGCAGAACCCACTTGATTTGGGTGCAGATATCGTGATGCATTCCGTGACAAAATACCTCGGAGGGCACTCAGATGTCGTAATGGGAGCCTTGGTTGTAAATGATGATGACATTGCCAAGGAAATGTATCGCATTCAGAATTCTTCTGGGGCTGTAACAGCGCCAATGGATTCTTTTTTAGCTTTACGTGGAATTAAAACCCTGCATTTACGCATGCAACGGCATTGTGAAAATGGAGAAAAGGTGGCGCGTTTTTTAGCGAATCATTCGAAGGTTGAAAATGTGTACTGGCCAGGATTTGAAGATCATCCGAATCATGATATTGCGAAGAAGCAAATGCGCGATTTTGGTGGAATGATCTCCTTTAGTTTAGTTGGAAATAAATTGGAAGATGCGCTGGACATCGTGAGCAATGTGAAATTGTTTGCACTGGCAGAATCACTCGGAGGAGTTGAATCTCTGATTGGTCACCCAGTTACGATGACGCATGGAGCAATTCCAAAAGAAGAAAGAGAAAAAACGGGTGTTGTTGATTCATTGATCCGATTGAGTGTTGGCATTGAGGATGCCGAGGATTTAATCGAGGATTTGAAACAAGCACTGAGTTAAAATTTTAGAATACAAGAAGATGAACTACAGTAAGTTTGCAGTAATTGGTGTTGGACGCTACGGCTCAACAATTGCTAGGGGATTGGCGGAAAAAGGGGCACAAGTATTTGCCTTCGATCCGAATGAGGAGAAAATTGAAAACATCAAGGATGAGGTGGCATTTGCCGTAACAATGGACGCAACAGATGTTCGTGCACTGAAAGCTCAAAACTTGGCAGAAATGGATGCGGTTGTTGTGGCAATCGGGGAGAATTTTGAGGCTACTGTTTTAACGGCCGTTCACTTGCTTGATTTGGGGGTAAAACGAATTATTGCTCGTGCCAGCGGCGCTCAGCAGCGATTGATTTTGGAGAAAATTGGAGTAACGGAAACACTGACACCTGAAAATGAGGTAGCATACGTAGTTCGCGAGAAATTATTAAATCCGAATATCGTTTCGTTCTTACAACTTCCAGATGATCACGAGATTGCAGAAATTCGTGCGCCAAGAGGTGTTGTTGGAAGATCGTGTGATGATATTGGTTTCAGAAACAAATACGAAATGACTTTGATTACCATTAAACGTCAATACGAAATGACGAAAAATGGAGAAGATTGCACAGAGCAGCACATTGTAGGTGTTCCAAAGGAAGATACTGTCATTCAGGAAAAAGATACGCTTGTAATCTTTGGTGCAGCGAAAAGCGTAGAACGCTTCATTGAGATCAACGAAGCACTATGATTTTCATCACGGGTGTTTCACGTGGACTCGGTAAGGCCATTGCTGAACTCTATCTTTCAAAGGGAGAGAAGGTTACTGGAATTGGGAGATCGGCAAGTATCGATCACCCAAATTTTTCG
>CAJQOB010000009.1 GCA_905479845.1 uncultured Flavobacteriales bacterium | reverse complement strand
GTTTACGTTCGTGATAAATTCTCTCCAGTGGATAGGTTTTATCATCGCGCTGGTGTAAGGTATGTCTTTGATAATGGAATTAATTTGGGAGTTGTTCTGAAATCGCACTGGGCGCGAGCAGATTACTTTGAGTATGGAATTGGTTACACGTTTGGAAGATGAGAGGATTACTAATTTTTCTGATTGGATTGATGGCACTTGCGGCATGCAAGAAGGCAGAAAATCGTGGTTGTGTGAAAACCGCTGGAGCCGAAACTGAATTGATCCATGAAGTTGATGCCTTTAATAAGTTAGATATCGGCCCGAATGTTAAAGTCGTTTTGGTTCAGGATAGCGTTGAGAGGGTCATTGTCCGCGGAGGAGAGAATTTGGTGAACTTCATTCAAGTTGATGTGACCGACGGTAAACTAACGATTGTTAATGATAACAAGTGCAACTTCCTGCGATCGTACAAACACGTTGTTGAAGTGGAAATTCACTTGATAAATGTCATCAATGTTCTCTTTAAAGGAACAAAGGAACTTTCGTGTTCGAATCAGCTTGATTTACCTTACTTGACTTTCGTGATTGAGGAGGGAGCAGGGGAGTGCAAGCTCAATCTGAATTGCAATTCTCTCTTTTTGGGTTCAGGCTTCGGTTGGGGGAATTATGAAGTTCAAGGACAAACGAACTATTTGAAAATCAACCTACGTGATAACGGTTTTGGTGATTTATATGGATTACAGATTCAAGATTCAGCCACGGTAATATCTTCAAGCTCAGAGAGAATGAAAATTAATTTGGGTGGAACTGCAGCTCGGGTAGAGACTTCATCTTATGGTGATATATGGTACATCGGAACCCCAACTTTTCTGGAATACAATCAGTATGGAGAAGGTGAATTAATTGATCAGAATTAATAGAGAAGTTGTACCTTTGTAAAAAGTTTTAGAAATGGAAGTTGTCTTATTAAGTATCGGACTTTTAGCATTAGGATTCGCAGGAATCGCAATCAAAATTTGGGCTAAAAAAGGTGGAGAATTCGCTGGGACGTGCGCAAGCAATAATCCACTCGTAACGGAGAAAGGTGCTTCTTGCGGTTTGTGTGGTGCGAAACCAGACGAACAATGCTTAAATCCAGAAGGAGTGGAAGCTTAAGTATTTCGCTTCAGTTGCATCAAAATCTTGAATGCTTCATCGATGTTATTCGAATTAACAATTGCAGTGAACTCGTTTGCTGTAGATACAACTTGTTCAATGTTAATTCCCTCCCAAGCCAAGTGCTTCAAAATATAGTAGTAAACCCCGTATGTCTCAGTGTTCGCATGAGGTAGCTTAACAGTTATAGACGATAAATTCTTTCCGTGAGACTTTAAGTTCGTACTTCCAAAAATTTGGTGTACTTCTCCAGCATATTTAGAATTTAGAATATAAGTTGTTTCGGTAATTCCTTTACAGAGTGTGAAAAAGCAATCTTTATCCTCCTGTAAGAATTGGATGAGGCGCGTTTGAGCCAACTGAGTTGTCTCAGAATTCTCATATGTGAAATCAACGAGGTCACTTCTAACTAGAAAATCTCCAATTCCTCCAATGATATTATTGATTTTCACGTTAAGTTTATGATAAACCCCTGGAGTCATTCGTTTAATCGCCATTACAATCGCTCCTTCTTTGATCTCTTTACCGGCCGTCTTTTCGATTTCTGGTTTTATCTTTCTCGCTAAAGCGGAGATGTTGATCAAGTTTTCTGTCATCGCTTCCCTAAGGAAAGGACTACGATTAATAATGTCTTCTGTAATCTTACTGATGGAACTCATAAGTTGAATCGTTGAGCGATAAAAATAATAAAATTATGTTTAAAAAAAGCAAAAAGTGTTAATTTAATAACACAGCCTAGGCTAGGGTTGAAATTGCACGCTCTACAAAACCTTGTGCGACCTCTAGTTGCTCTGATTTAGAGAGAGTAGTGTTATCTATAACAATGGCATCTGAAGTCTGAATAAGAGGACTTTCTTTGCGTGTACTGTCAATGTGATCGCGCCTCAATAAATTCTCCTGAACTTCTTCTCGTGTTGTAGGCGTTCCACGGAAAATAAGCTCTTGATATCTGCGCTCAACACGTGTACTGATCTCTGCTGTGATGAAAAGTTTCAGCTCTGCGCTTGGAAATACTACAGATCCAATGTCTCTACCATCCATTACAATTCCTCCTGTACTACCCATTGCTTGTTGTTCGGCAACAAGTTTAACACGAACCTCTTTAATCGCTGCAACTTCAGATACAAATGAAGATACTTTTGGAGTTCGAATGTCTTTTTCAACATTTTCTCCATTCAATAAGAGTTCTGGTGATTTTGTTTCAGGATTAAGAACAAACTTCAGTTCAATCTCATCCAATTTAGAAATAAGTAGTCCACGATTCAACTCACTGCTTGAAATACACCCAGTTTGAATAGCAAATAGAGTTACACCTCTGTACATTGCTCCTGAGTCAATAAAAACGTAGTGAAGCGACTTCGCTAGCTCTCTGGCAAGAGTACTTTTCCCGCAGGAAGAATATCCGTCAATTGCTATGGTGATTTTATCGCTCATTGTCCTACTGCAAAGAAACGGATTATTTCAGAAACTTTGGAAAGTTTGTTGACAAAAAAAGGGATGATCATTCGATCATCCCTTTCCAATTTTGATTTCTATTTCTTAGAAGTAGAAAGAAATTTGCAATGAACCTGAAGGTCCAAAGAATGGGTTTGAGTTATCAGTTCCCAATCCGAATGCAGATCCTCCTGCTACAGTTTGAGTTTCGAAAGTCTCAGTAGTTTGTCCTGCTGTTGGTTCAACACGAGTTGCATTTTGTGTTCCTGATCCAAAAGTTTGAAGACCAAGTCCCCATCCGAACTCACCACCGATTGCCAATTTAGGCAATACGAAGTACTCAGCTCCAATGAATCCTCTTAATCCGAACATAACTCCACCTTTTTGGTTTACGTTGTTGATATCAACAGTTCCGTCAACAGCATGAGTTTGAGTTGATGTACCAGTAGTACCGTTCCAAGTGTATCCGTTAGCGTAAGTGTAATCTACGTTAGATCCACCACCGAAACCAAGACCAACCTCACCTCCGTAGTATCCTTGAAGACGAGTAGACCCTTTACGCCACTCCAATCCTCCAGTTAAGAAGATATTGCTACCACTTGTTTTCTTCTCATCAATAACTAAAGATGCATCTGGATCAACCGCACCGTTTGCATCTAGTGCAGAAGTGTACGCTTTTTCAGTTACAGAGTTGAATCCGATGTTGATTCCTCCACGGTACGCCATGTCGTCAGCAACAAAGTACTTACCAGTAATAGTATTATTACCGTTCAAGAAAGACCAAGATCCTGCAGAAGAGCCTCCGTTTGATCCGAATACCCCTTGAAGGTATCCTAAAAGTGGAGTTGCTTCAATAGAGATAGCCCAATCACCAGATTCTGGTAAGTAGTTTTCTCCTTTTTTTGATGTAAGGTCTTGAGCGAAAGCTGCAGAAGTTCCAAGAAGAACTGCAACCGCTAAAATTGACTTTTTCATAAAATTTTAATTTGTTTGGTTTAAGCTAATGTACTATTCTTTTTCCAAAAGGTTTCAAAAAAGAAGTCCACAGAAATAGGTTGAAAAGAAGAAAATCGGTAAAATTAGCTTAATAGAACGAGCTTAACGCCGCCATTTGGAGAGGTTGGTGGAGAGTGTTAAAATGTTGTTAAACCCTGCCTGAGAGTATATTAAGAACCCGTAATCTAGACTAAATTTGTTGAAATGTAGTCCAAGGCCGAATGACATTCCTGCTGCCCCCGGGCGCTGTTCGAGACCTAGTTCCTTTCTCCTGTGATAATCAAAACCAGTTCTTACATGAATGGTCTTCGATAGGTTGATTTCCAATTGATAAGAGAAGTGATTTCCTAACTTTTCTAGGAAGCCAGCTCTTGGAACTGGAATGGTGTCACCTGACAAAGGATCAACTGTCGGTAACAAGGTAGGATCGTTGTATGTAAGGTCCCATTTGTTAAGGTGATGGGCTAAAATTGTAATTCTGAATGGAGCATGTGGGAGCTTATACGCTGCTGCCATTTGAAAGTCTACTGGTAAGGGCTTTCTATTCCCTGGAGTATGTGCTTTGAACTGGTATCCGAAGTTTTTCACTAAAACAGTCGCCAGAAAGCCTTTGTCCTTATTATAGAATGTTCCTGCCAAATCGATACTGGCACCTAATGATGAATACGTCTCCAATTGCGAATAGATAATATTGGCCTTTGCACCTATTGATAAACGTTCGTTGAGCTGTTTACCAAAGCCGGCTCCCGCAATCATTTCAAAAGGGCTGAATGTTCCTTCTCCGAGACCGTTGGTTCCAGTTCTCTGAAATTTCCCGTAATCGACATACTTAATATAGCCAACCATGGTTCCATGATCTTTTAATCCAAAGCCATAGTTAAACATCCCATGATTGATTCCCCCTGCGTGAAGTGCTTGACTAATGCTAGCACCTTTCTCCATTTCTTCATTCAACAGTGAAGGATTGTTCACTCCCATGCTGATATCGTCTCCTGCACCTGTAATAAAGTTTCCTCCCAGTCCAGCATCTTGCGCGCTGTAGTATAAATCAAGGAAAGGAAAAGCGTTCTCACCACCCGTTTGGGCCGT
>CAJQOB010000008.1 GCA_905479845.1 uncultured Flavobacteriales bacterium | reverse complement strand
GTTCAAACGTGTAAACATCGTCTGGAATAGTAAAAGTTGGATTTTCAAATGTTCCCTTGTAAGAAACGATATCTTTTGAATTCGAAATCATTCCATCTTCATACTGTAGAACGAAACCCACGGCATCTTCAGTTCCTATCCCATCAAATAATTTCACTTGATTGACACGCAAAAGGTTTCCGTTTGAAATAGTGAAGAAATTACGATAAGCGGCATTTAGAATTCTGTAATCAACCAAAACATCTTTTCTTTTGTCCGATCTAATGTTCTCGAAGCTCACTTTTAGTTTAGCCTTTGGACTTGAAGCAACGGCTTTGGCTGAGCTGAGTTTTCCTGAGAATCCATCACGATAAATAACAAAGTTGTAATTCCCCATGTACCCAATAGAGGCTGTTTTGGCCACCTTTCCAGATTTGATTGCTTCGTCAACGGCGCGATCGAGTAAATTGACCGTGATCACAGCATCTAAACTGTCATCTCCATCACAATTCTCTTCATAAATTTGGTAATCAATTGGCTCGTCTGCACTAATAGCCAGTTCACGCCGAATATGCAATTCAATCGCTTCTACCTTCGATAACCCTTCAAAAGGGTCAACATTTTCCGTGTCTGGAGTGAAATCGCTAGGCAGCTCAGGTTTTTCTGTTTCTGTACATCCAGCGAAAAGAATCAAGGTCAAAATCCAAAAGTATTTCATGACTCAAAGATACGCCTATAATTGAAAATCAATTGTAATTTCGTTCTATGGACGTGAAAATTGAATCTTCTTGGAAAAGAGAGTTGGCTGATGAATTTGGGAAAGACTATTTCCACTCGCTCATTAAGTTTGTGAAATCTGAATATGCAAGCCATCCGAATTGTATTTTTCCGAAGGGAGATGAGATTTTCAAGGCCTTTGATTCTTGCCCTTTTGAAAATGTAAAAGTTGTTGTTTTGGGGCAGGATCCATATCCAACTAGAGGTCATGCGCATGGCCTTTGCTTTTCTGTAGAACCCGATGTTCGTCCTCTCCCAAAGAGTTTGAATAACATTTACAAAGAGCTTGAAACAGATATGGGAATTTCTCCTCGTGATAACGGTGACCTGAGACATTGGGCAGAGCAGGGAGTATTCATGCTGAATTCAGTTCTTACAGTTCGGGAGGGCGAAGCCAATAGTCATGCGAAGAAAGGCTGGGAACGATTTACCGATGCAGTAATCGGAAAGCTAGCCGAAAAATCAGAGGGAATCGTTTACGTTTTGTGGGGAAGTAAGGCTCAGGAAAAAGGACGAGTAGTGAATGCCAGTAAGAATAAAATTATTACCTCTCCGCATCCATCTCCCTTGTCTTCTTATCGAGGATTCTTCGGAAGTAAACCCTTTTCTCAAGCAAATGAGTACCTTAAATCTGTTGGCAAAGAAGAGATCAAATGGTAACTTGATTTATCCAACAATCCAACACCGCCGATGAAGAAAAAGCACTGCTTTTGATTTCCAGCGAAGCTAATCCAACCAAAACAAACCACTTCATCCGAAAATCTGACAATCCGACAATCGGATAATCCAACTATTACTATCTTTGCACCAATGAAATTTGACAACGACTTAATACTAAGAGCAGCCAGAGGTGAGTCTATCGAACGATACCCTGTTTGGTTGATGCGACAAGCTGGAAGAATTTTACCTGAATACCGTGCTGTAAGAGCTGAACTATCAGGATTTAAAGAACTTGTAGAAACTCCTGAAAGAGCGGCTGAAGTGACTGTTCAACCAGTTGATTTACTCGGTGTAGATGCAGCGATTATCTTTTCTGATATTTTGGTAGTTCCCGAAGCTATGGGATTGCCGTACGAATTGATTGAAAAGAAAGGCCCTTGGTTCAATCAAACAATTTCGTGTGAAGAAGAACTGAAATTTGCTGAAACAAACTTCGATGTTGAAGATCGATTAAGCTATGTGTTGGAAGCAATTAAGTTGACAAACAAAGAATTAGGAGGCCGTGTTCCGTTAATTGGTTTTGCGGGTGCACCTTGGACGATTTTCTGTTATATGACGGAGGGTCAAGGGTCTAAAACCTTCTCAAAAGCACGTAAAATATTATATACAAATCCGACTTTGGCACACGAGTTGCTTAACCGTATAACGGAAGTGACAATTCAGTATCTGAAAGCACAAATCAAAGCTGGAGCTCACATGGTTCAAGTTTTTGATTCATGGGCAGGGATTTTGGGCGAC
Source organism: uncultured Flavobacteriales bacterium (assembly GCA_905479845.1). Taxonomy (GTDB): domain Bacteria; phylum Bacteroidota; class Bacteroidia; order Flavobacteriales_D; family Crocinitomicaceae; genus UBA4466. The sequence goes on along the minus strand of CAJQOB010000008.1, from coordinate 921 downwards.
GCGCAGTATGCTGATTTCGGATTGAAGTATTTAAACAAGATTGCCGAAGCAATAAATGAAGTTCCGGTAACCCTTTTTGCAAAAGGTGCGTACAATTCTGTGGTTGATTTAGCCAAAATGGATTGTAACACCATTGGAGTCGATTGGAACATGAAAATCGATGACATTAGAAATGCAGTGGGTGACACTAGAACATTGCAAGGTAATTTAGATCCATGTGCGCTATATTCGTCTCATAAAGAGGTAGAGACGCTAACAACAAATATGTTGGATTCTTTTAAAAGTAAAAGACATATTGTTAATTTAGGGCACGGAGTATATCCGGATGTCGATCCAGAGAAGGTGAAAACATTTATTAAAACTGTGAAGAGTTATGAAATTCAGTACTAGAAAGGCGATTACATTATTATCAGCAATGGGCTTCATGCTCTGCGCGCCTTTAGCAAACGCCCAAGAGGGTGAAAATTTGGTTCCTAACGGAAGTTTCGAATCAATTGGAAAAAAACCAAAACGTTTGGGGAAAATTGAAAGTGCGACTGGTTGGGTTTCTCCAACAGGGGTTCGTGCTGATTTATTCGTGGACACTAAAGTTGAAGAAATTTCTGTTCCAGATAACATTTACGGACGTGAAACAGCTCACGAAGGCGAAAACTACGCTGGACTGACTGGTTATTCATACAACAACAAAGTACCTCGTTCGTACATGATGACGAAATTGGAATCTCCAATGAAGAAAGGTATGACATACTGTGTGAAGATGTATGTGTCTCTTTCTGAGGCTTCGAAATATGCTTCGAATAATGTAGGAGTTCATTTCTCGAAAAAAGCACTAGGAACAGATTCTAAAGTGTCAATGATTCTTGAGCCAAGCGTTGTTAATCGTGAAAATGATTATGAAACAATGTCTGCTCGATTCGATTG
>CAJQOB010000007.1 GCA_905479845.1 uncultured Flavobacteriales bacterium | reverse complement strand
GAAGAAAACAAACGATTAATTCTTCAAAGCCGATTGGAAAGCACAGGAGTTTTGGGTGAGGCTGTAAATGCTTGTAAGGTCAAGCCGAAAGTTTGGATCAATTCTGCCAGCGCAACGATTTATGCGCATTCTTTGGAGAAGCCAAACTCAGAAAGTGAACATGTTATTGGATCAGGATTTTCTGTTGATGTCTGTCAACAATGGGAAAATGCCTTCTTCGAATTTGCCTACGCTGATGTTAGACAAGTTGCATTACGTACAACAATTGTACTAGGTGATGACGGAGGGGCGTTTCCTGTCATGAAAAGGATGGTGAAATTCTTCCTCGGCGGAAAACAAGGGAAAGGAAACCAAATGATCAGTTGGATTCACATCGATGATTTTTGTAGGGCAACCGAGCATGTGTTGAATCGCGAAGAGATCGATGGAGTGATCAATATTGGTTCTCCGAATCCAATTCGAAACGAAGATTTTATGAAGGAGCTAAGAACCATGTGCAAGAGACCATTTGGGTTCCCAGCATCAGCTGGTTTGTTGAAATTTGGAGCTCGAATCATTAAAACAGAAACAGAGTTAATTCTCAAAAGTCGATTCATTCAACCTGAGAAATTGATTCAAACGGGATTTGAATTTGACTATCCAACAGTGGATAGTGCGTTCAATGATCTCGTGAAATAAGCCGATGCGATAGCATCTAGAAATTGAAACGATAGTTTCAAAATGTTAAGTGTAGAATTTGAAGAAGATGAAAAAGATAGTAATAGCAGCAGCAAACGGATTTATTGGAGGACATCTAGTAGATCACTTTTCCAAGAATTTCGAAGTAATCGGTCTTGTTCGGAAACCAATGAACTCAGAAAAGAACGTGCGTTACGTTATTTGGGATGGAAAATCACTCGATGAGTGGCAATCAGAACTGGAAGGAGCAGAGGCTGTTATTAATTTAGCTGGAAAATCTGTGAACTGTCGTCATACTGAGGAAAATAAGAAAGTAATTCTTCAGAGTAGAATAGAAAGTACTCAAGCCATTGGACAAGCAATAGATCTGTGTAACGACAAACCGAAAATATGGATTAACGCTTCGGGTGCATCTATTTATAGATACGATAAGTACCGATCAAATATTGAAACGGACCAACAATATGCCGAGAACTTCATTGCACATGTTTCGCAAGAATGGGAAGATGCATTTTACGCGTTTACGTACTCAGATGTACGCCAGGTTACACTTAGAACGACCGTTGTACTGGGAAGAGAGGACGGTGCATTCCCTGTTGTCAACCGATTAGCGAAATTATGGATGGGTGGAAAACAAGGATCAGGAAAGCAAATGATCAGCTGGATTCACATTGAAGATTTTATCGCAGCTATCGATCATATTATACACAACGATATCTCTGGAAATGTAAATATGGGATCTCCCAATCCCGTTTCCAATTCAGAATTTATGCGTGCTCTTCGAAAAGCGAATGGACGTTCTTTTGGAATGCCAACACCAGAATTTGCCTTGAAAATTGGAGCTAGATTCTTGAACACTGAACCGTCGCTCATTCTTGATGGAATGAATGTCGCACCTAAAGTTCTCATGGATTCTGGATTTGAATTCCGATTCCCAATAATTAAAAAAGCAGTAGAAAATCTCACAAAATAGACGATTATGGATACCAAAAATGGATTAAATCGACACACAAAATTTGCCTTTATGGCTGCAATAGCAGCTGGACTTGTTTCACTATTAATGATTAGTACATTTCTCGAAATGCTAACGCCTCTTTTTCTCCCTGCCGTTATGATTATGGTGTTTCTTGCGGCTCGTTCCGCTTTCCGTCGGCGAATGAAGGGGGAAGGAGCGCTAACAGGAAAGACTATTTTTCAGATTGCATTAGAGGTAGGAATGGTGACCCACTTTTACACCTTCGCTTTGTACTTTCCTTTGCATTATTTCCTTATTGATTTTAATGGGGTGTCACTAGAAGTATTCGGGACATGGATTGTATTAACCTTAGTGTTCGGATTAATTTCATTGATCATGTTCGTTTGGATCGCTGTCCCAATGTACATTGGGGTAGGGTACTTACTCAAATCTATGGAGGATGGTCAATATGATGAACCAAAAATTCTGGATGAATCAATCCTTGATGATGGTTTGTTGATCTCAGATTTGGATTCTGCTAAGTGAATTCAAAAGAATAAGCAGTGTGCATGTAACTTTTCATCCTTTTTTGCGATATATATAATTAGGTACGGAATTTGTTTCTGTTCATCTTGATGCCTCCGATAGCTATCGGAATTCATCGGCTTGTTAGAACTAAATAGCTAGATCTGAATGAAAATATTTTACATTACGTCCATATTTATTGGGTTGACAACGAGTGCTTTTTCACAGGAAGAAGCTGAAGCGTGCATGCCACCATCTAAGAAAGTCATGAAGTTGATTAAAGCAGGTGTTGAGGCTCAAGATGCTCAAACTGCAGTTGATAACTTCAACGCGGCGATTGAAATGGATGACGAAAATGCGACTGCGTATTACGAGTATGCGATGTACGCGTATGCGAGCGGAGTTAACTATTATGAAACCCGTCCAGACCCAAAATTTGGAGACCGAAGTTTCAAGAAAGCAGAACAAATGTTCCTGTCTACCTTGGATTTATGTTCCGATTTCCATGCGAATTGTGCCTATTATCTTGGTGTGATCAACTATACACAGCAAGAAACGACTGAAGCCGTTAAGTGGTTCAGAGAATTCAAGAAGTTCAAGCATTCTGATACGGATCGTTATCCAGATGATTTCACAAAGAAACTATCTGATGTAGATCAAGTATTGGCTAAATTCGAAGAGGAGCAGACAATTAAAAGTGAAAAAGTTCCATTCGAACCACGCCTTGTTCAGCGAGTAAGTACTGCAAATGACGAGTATGTTCCGATGATTTCCCCTGATAATGACTTAATGTTCTTTACGAGAAAAATTGATCGCAAGAATTTGGGAGATATCCAATCAAACATTGTTGAAGAGTTTACCATTGCTGAAAGAGAAAACATGTCAGGACCTTTCACGGAAGGAGAGCCAGTAAAGTACCCATTTAATGATGGATCTTTCGCTAGTTACGGCGCAGCGACCATGTCGGTGGATAACAAAGAAATGATTTTGTGCGCTTGTAACCCGATCGAAGTGAGCGGTCAGAAATACATGAACTGTGATTTATACAGTACGAAGTATGAACGTTCAGGAAAAGGAGGGAATGATTACCAGTGGACACCTCTTGAAAATTTGGGCGATAAGATTAATGGTAAAGGTCGATGGGATGCACAACCTTCACTCTCAGCTGATGGAAATACCTTGTATTATACGGTAAATGGACCTAGTAGTCGAGACAATGACATCTTCGTTGTAGAACGAAATGATGACGGTTCTTGGGGGAATGCTCGATCTTTCGATGAAATCAATACTGCAGGAAAAGACAAGAGTCCATTCTTACATCAAGACAGCGAAACCTTGTATTTCGTTTCTGAATGCAGTAAAGATCGAAAAGGAGTTGGGGGATTAGACATCTTCTACACTCGCAGAGAGAATGGAACTTGGTCAGAGCCAAAGAATATTGGTTACCCAATTAACACTGAGGCCAACGAACTTGGTTTGTTTGTATCGATTGATGGAGAAGTGGCTTACTACTCGTCAACGGTTCGTGGAGACTGGAACATTTACGCGTTTGAATTATACGAAGAAGCACGTCCTCAACCTGTCGCTATTTTGAAAGGTGAATTGAAGGATGAGAATGGAGAGGCAGTAAAAGATGCAACAATTGAAGTATTGTACGAAGGGTCTGATGAAGTTACGAAAGTGAAGGTGAACGGAGACGATGGTAAATATGCCGCTATTGTCAAAAAGGACACTCCGGGAGATGTGATGGTGACAGTTAAAAAAGACGGTCACGCTTTCGATGCAAAAGTGATTAAGAAAGAGGAGATAGCTGAAAATGTTGCCATCAAAGGGAAAGATTTAGACGTTCGTGAGTTGAAGATGGGTGAGTCCTACACAATCAACAATATCTTGTATCCAACGAGTTCATCAGTAATGAGTAGTAAATCGAAATTTATTCTAAAAGGCTTCGCTCGATTCTTGAATGAGAACAAAGCAATTACAGTCGCAATCCAAGGTCATACGGATGATGTAGGTGATGATCAACGAAATTTAACATTGTCTGATGAGCGTGCAAACGGTGTACGAAATTACCTCATTTCACTTGGGGTGGACCAATCTCGATTGACAGCCAAAGGTTTCGGTGAAACACAGCCAAAAGTCAAGAATGATTCGGCTGCAAATCGCGCTAAAAATAGACGTACTGATTTTGTGATTGAAGGAATGTAAAAATTCCCAAACGAAGTTGTGAACAAATGGCGTTATTCTATTTTAATTGTATAACTTAACGCTAGACTTTTCGCATGTCAATATCCAAGGTAATTGGTCGATTGCGAAGAGAAGATTATTAACTAGCATAACACTAAACTGTGGTAAAAAACATCTTAACTTCCCTTGCCCTTATAACGACTATTTTTACGGGCTTTTCACAAGAAAAAGAATACAAAAGTGCAAAAGATTACGCCGTTGAAGGGGCGACTTTCTACGCTGATGAACAGTATGAAGAGGCCTTTGAAGCATTCTTACAAGTAAATTACAACGATACCGCATATTATCAATTGACGTTGGCCGCGCTTGAATCAGCTGCTGAGTTAGATATGGTGGACACCTTACTTTCGATTTCAACAAAGGTTCTTGAAGATAAAAGGTACAATCCGTTGAAGGAGAAATTCGTCATCATGAAAGGATACGGGTTGTTGCAAAAAGAACAATACGAGGAAACGGTGGCTTTTTACGATAGCTACCTCGGTGAATTCCCAAAAAGTAGCGTCATTCATTACAACAAATCTGTTGCCCTTTACGATTTGGAGAGATACGATGAAGCTGTGGAAGCCTTGCAGACATCAATTCGTTTCAATCCGCGAAATGCCGCGGCACACATCAAGCTCGGATTAATCTGTGCTGAAGCGGAAGATTACTCGAAAGCTGCACTTTGTTTGAATATGTCTCTTTTCCTGAGTGCTGGAGAAAAGAAAGCACTAACACTGATCAGCGCACTAGAAGAGGTGTATGCTTTAGATCTTGAAAAGAAAATTGGTAAGGTCAACTACAGAGAAGATGAAGATTTTGAAGAAATCGACCTGTTGATCAAAAACAAAGTGGCTGAAAACAAGAAGTACAAAATTGACTTTAAGTTTCCCTACAAAATATTTAAGTACAACCATTTACTGTTCGATCAGCTCGAGTATGATGAAAGTTCAAACGGATTTTGGAACCAAAACTACGTTCGATTCTTCAAAGAAATAATGAATCAAGATGAGTTTACTTATTTCTCCTACTATCAGAGCATAATGGTGGAGAACCCAAAGGTTCAGAATACAATTTCAAAGAATAAGTCAAGAGTTACGACATCAGTAAAAAAGATCTACACCTTCTTTGCTCAATTTATGAACGAGAGAATGGTTTGGGATGGATCTGAATATGTTGAAAATGACTTAATTCATTACGGATCTTATGGTTTCAATGTAAAGGTGAAAACTGGAGATGATGGCTCTCAATCTGGTCCTTACGTAGCTTACTCGGACGATGGTTTAGTTGAAGCTGTTGGAACACTTGACTCTGACGGGAAACAAGATGGATTGTGGACATTCTACAATGAAGATGGATTATTGTCTATAAAAACGAACTTCAGTGCTGGTAGCTTGGATGGAATGAGAAGCAACTACTATACAAACGGTTCGCTTAAGCAAAGGTTCAATCTGAAAGATGACGCAATTGATGGGAAAGTTGAGCTTTTTACAGCATTTAACAAACTTCGAAGAGAAATTCCCTATGCGGACGGAAAAGAAAACGGAACATTAACCGCATACTATAACACCGGTGAGGTGTACTTGAAACAAGAGTTCGTTAACGGTAAACTGAACGGAAAAGCAACTCAATACTTCGCTGAAGGCGATGAGATGGTCAAAGAAACCTACGTGGATGGCGAACGTCAAGGAGAATACTTGGAATTGTACCGTGGTGGCAAGTTTAGAACGAAAGGTCAATATACAGACGGTGAACCTTCTGGACACTGGGAATACTACCACAAGAACGGTCAACTTCGTGAACAAGGAGATTTCAAAAACGGAAACCGAATTGGAGTTTGGAAGCGCTTTGCAAAGAACGGAAAGTTGTCTGAAGAAACGAACTACGGAGAAACTGGAAAGAAAGTAGGTGTTTACAAGGAATATGACTTGGATGAAAAACTGATTCTGGAATTGACGTACAAGGGAGAAGAAATCATCAGCTACAAAACCTACGATGAGAATGGCGAAGTTTTAGGACAAGGTGAGAAGAAACGAAAAGAACTGGAGTTTGAAAACTTCTACAGTAATGGCCAACTTCGCGCAAAAGGAAATTACTACAAAGGAAACCGTGTGGGTATATGGAAATTTTACAACCAATACGGCGTGTTAACTTCTGAAGAGCCGCACAACGAGGATGGTGAGTTGGATGGTGAGGTACGCCACTATTTTAATAATGGTGAGCTTGAAACTTCTTCTATTTACGAAGATGGTAACCGAAACGGACTGTTCCAAGACTTCTACAGAAGCGGTACACTGTACAAGGAAGGCTATGTTGTCGAAGGACAGAGTGTTGGAGAATGGAAATTCTATTACAGAGATGGAACTTTGCGCACAACGGAATTCTACCAAGATGGTGAACGTTTCGGAGAAGCCGTTTTCTATGATGAAAAAGGTCGAAAAGATGAAGTGGGAATATGGTTCTACGGCGTTTTAGAATCGATCGAGCAGTTTGATACAAATGGAGTTTCCATTAATAAAATGGTCCTTGAAGATGGAAAGAATCTCGATGCGCATTATGTAAACGTTGGAGGAAAAGTGACGCAAGACCGCGCTTATGAAGGAGCAGAAGTGAACGGTATGTCAGTTTTCTACTACGGAAGTGGAACGGTAAAATCCAAAGGTGCAGAAGTTGACGGTTCAAGTCACGGAGAATGGGAGTGGTTCCACGAAAACGGGAAAATCGAAACGCGAGGATCGTACTCATTTGGTACGAGAGAAGGAAAATGGATCTGGTATTTTGAAGATGGACAAATTGACGTTGAATTGAATTATGACAACGGTGATGCTGAAGGAGAACGCCTTTCTTATTACAGAGATGGAACATTAGAGTCAAAGACATTTTACAGAAGTGATGAGCTTCACGGAAGATGTGTGTACTATGATGAAGCCGGAGAAGTACTGAACATTCGTTATTACAAGGATGGGCGCATGCTTGGATATGCTTACATCGGAACAGATGGGAAAGAGATTGACATGATTCCTTTTGATAATCAAAATGGATCGATTGAGACGTTTTACAAGAACGGAAACAAAGCGTATTTTGTTGAGTACAAAGACGGGTACAAAAATGGAAAAAGCATTGAGTACCACTCAAACGGGAAAGAAGCGATTGTTCGTCAGTTCGAAAAAGGACAATTGGTGGGAGAACGCAATCAGTACTATCCTTCTGGGAAATTGAAGAATAATGGAACTTACCTCTATGGAGAGCGCCATGACAAAAGAACTTCGTACTACGAGAATGGTAAAGTGAAATCAGTAGAATATTACATTATGGGGACGCTTTACGGTCGAGCAATTTACTATAAGTCGGATGGTACAATTGATCGAGAAGTGCAATACTACGACGGAAGCCAAATAAATGATTAGTATCAATAAGTTAATCTTAGGGATAGGAATATCCTGCCTCTGTACGTTTGCATTTTCGCAAAGCACAGAGGATTATAGAACAAAATACCCCAACGCAAACGGTGTGTTCTTGAAAAAGAATGAATCTGCAACAATTTCGGTTGATAAACTCGGGAATGCCATCGTGGAAATTGTTCATGACCAGGAGCGCTTGTTCCTGAATGAAAATTTCAAGTATTATACGGAAGACGAAATTGGTTATTCTTCGTTCACTGAAATCACGAACATCGAACCTGTGGTTTACGTTCCGAACGGCGACAAATACAAGAAGTTGAAGATTAAGGAAATCACCGATGAGGATTCTTTCGATGAAAGCGTTTTTCACGATGATTACAAGTTGAAGCGCTTCCTTTATGCAGGATTGAAGAATGGTGGTAAAACATCTTTGAAGTTTGAAAAGAGACTAACCGAACCTCATTTTTTTGGGTCCTTCTATTTCTCATCATACCTTCCTGTAGAGTCAGCGTCATATTCGATCACGACTCCAGCAGACATGGAAATCGCATTTACCTTGTTTGGTAGCGAAGAGCAGAAGAAACAGGTGAAGTATTCAGTTGTCGAATCAAACTCAAGTAAAATTCACACGTGGACAGCTAAAGATCTTCCTGAAAATAATTATGAAAGAGGAAGTGTTGACATGCGTTACATCATGACGCACATTCAGGTTCGAATTCAGTCGTATAAGTACAAAGGGGAAACAAAGTATGTTCTTCGAAACGTGGATGATCTCTACACGTACTACTACGATTTCGTTAAAGATGTGAATACTAGTGGAGGTGAGGAATTAAAAGCAATTGCCGACAGTATCACAAGAGACTTCGAAACAACTGAAGACAAGGTAAGAGAAATCTACTATTGGGTTCAAGATAACATCCGATACGTGGCCTTTGAGGCTGGAATGGGTGGGTTTATTCCTCGTTCTGCTGAATTGGTGTGTGATCGAAAATATGGTGATTGCAAGGACATGTCAAGTGTTCTATATACGATGATCAATTCAATCGGTATTCCAGCTTACTACACATGGGTTGGATCGAGAGATATTCCTTATACATACGAAGAAGTGCCAACACCAGCGGTGGATAATCACATGATTTGTACGTATTTCAATGGTGAAGATTATGTCTTTCTCGATGGAACGGGGAGTGGAACCATTTACGGTTTCCCAACATCATTCATCCAGGGAAAGCAAACCCTAATTGGTATTTCTGCGGATGAATATAAGTTATTGACAGTGCCAGTCTTGGAATCTTCAGCTTCACAAACGGTCGACACGGTTTACGTAGAAATTGATGGTGAAAGCATCAAAGGAACAGGAAAGGTGACTTACTCCGGATATGCGAGCATCTATTTGAGCAATGCAATTCAGAACATGTCTGAAAAAGAGAAAGACAATTTTGTTAAGTCAGCATTCAAGAAAGGGAACAAAAAATCTGCGTGTGACGTCGTTGAAATACGTGGATTGAACGCACGACAAGAAGCCCTTGAAATTGATTATAGTTTCGATACTCCTGACTATGTCAAGGAACACGGAGATGAGCTCTTTTTCAATCCTTTCTTAAAGAAATACCACTCTGGTGCACGAATTAACATGGAAACGACTAAGAATCCAATTGAATCAACATATAAAGAGATGAATAAGAACTTTGTATCGCTGAAAGTTCCTGAAGGATACAAGGTTGAATATATTCCGGAGCCAATTTCTTATAATTCGGATAAATTCTCGGCTGAAGTTACATTCAATCACTTGGGAGAATCGAATCTTATCAAAATAGAAACACACTTTGATTTAAATCACCTCGTAATCGAACCAGAAGAATTCCCTTCGTGGAATGAAATGGTAAAGAAACTCAACGGGATTTATACAGAATTAATCATATTCAAACGAAAATAATAATGCACAACTTTTACCAAACACTCCTATTTGTATCCGTTTCACTGTTCTCTTTTGGGCAAGATTTGGAGCATACGAAATTAGAATGGGATGAAGATCCTACTTGGACCGAAATTGACACGATGGAGATGAACGATCAGCAGATTGTCACTGAGGTCAATGAAATTATCGAGTTTGCTTATTCGGAAGAGTACAATAACGCACTCATCGAGTATAGAACACGACACAAGAAAGTTCGCGTATTTGGGGAAGATGCCATTCAAAATAACAACAAAGTATACATTCCGATGTCAATGGTGATCAAGCTGGTCGATGCTCGAGCACGTGTAATTACGCCCGACGGAAAGGTAATTGACTTGGATGAATCGAACATTCAAGAAAGTGAAGGTGGAGATGGATACGGAGCGTATAAATACTTTGCTATTGATGGAGTAGTAGCAGGTTCTGATATTGAGTATGTTTACACGATTGCTCGAATTCCAGATTACGAAGGACGAAGAATCACACCGTACGAGTCAGCAATTCTTAAGAAAGGAAATTTCTCTTTGGCGTCACCGGATAACTTGATTTTCGCGATTAAGTCTTACAACGATTTTCCTGAATTTGAAAAGGATTCAACGGAAGAAGAAAAGAACGTCTGGACCTTGTCAATGGAGAGTGTATTGCCAATGCCTGATGAGAAGTACAGTGCTCCGAATCGCAGCATGATGTACGCCGTGTATAAATTGGATCGCAATAATTTCAACGGGAAAAGCAACATTGTCTCTTTTGCTGATGCGACAAAAAACATCTTTGGGTATTACCATGGAGAACTGGATAAAGGAAGTAAGAAGAAACTGAGTAAGCTCCTGAAAGAGAGTGGAGCCTTATTGATAAGTGATGAAGAAGAGAAGGTACGGACGTATGAGTCGTTTTTGAAAAATAAGATTGCCATTCTGGATGATGTTGAAACGAAAACAATTCCTGAAATCTTGAAAGATGGATTTACTTCAGGACGAGGAATGAACTTATTGATGGTAAGAGGATTGATTGAAATGGATGTCAAGCACGAAATAGTTGTTACGACAGATCGCTACGATGACAACTTCGATAAAGACTTCGAGCACTATCAAATGTTGAGAAATATTTTGATTTACTTGCCTAAGATTAAGAAATACATGGCGCCTAGTGATATAGCTTATCGTGTAGGGATGGTTCCGGCTGATTGGACGAATCAAGATGGTTTGTTCATTCGAACTAAGAAGATTGGTGATGTTGAAATGGGACTTGGAAAAGTGAAATTCATTGAACCACTTGTTGCAAGTAAGTCGAAAGATGAAATGATTGTTTCTGTTGATTTGAGTGACTTGTCGGAGTTGATGGTCGATTTCAAACGAATCTTATCTGGATATTCAGCATCATTTCAGGCATACTATCCGTTAATGGATGAGGACGGAAGAAAAGAACTGGAGCAAGGTATTGTGAGTTTTGCAGACAACAAGGGTGAGGTTGTCGAGTACACGGTTAAGGGAGTAGAAACGGAAGACGTAGGTGTGAATCCTATGGTTTTTGAGGGGAAGCTCAAGCCAACAACACTTATGGAGAAGGCTGGAAATCGCTACTTGTTCAATGTTGGTAAATTGATTGGTCAACAAGCCGAGATGTACAAGG
>CAJQOB010000006.1 GCA_905479845.1 uncultured Flavobacteriales bacterium | reverse complement strand
TCACAAATTTACTGATGTTAACCAATTCATCTATGGCATTCGATGCGCCGTTGGTACAAGTATGACAGATTTGCTTGTCCATTCCAACTTTGAAATTCATGATGGAAAGCACCAAGTCGTTTTTGTCCTCGAAGTATTTATAGATCGTTTTCTTTGATACACCAATCTCTCGGCAAAGGTCATCCATGGTTACGCTTTTCAGCCCATACTTCATAAATACGGCACTTGAGCGCTCTAAGAGTTCCATTTTTTTCTGATCCATGGGGCAAATATATGTATTAAAGTGATTATGGAAACTATTTACATTAAAAAAGTTTCCATTTTTGTTTTGAACGGTTTCAGATGCTGTTGAATGACTTTGAAAACTTATCTTCGTAAAAAGTCAAAGAATGGCTAAGAAGTATTATGTGGTTTGGAAAGGAAAGCGAACAGGCGTTTTCGAATCTTGGGATGAAGTGAAAAAATTGATCCAAGGGGTTTCTGGTGCTAAATACAAGTCATTTTCTTCTCGTCAATTGGCTGAAGGAGCATTCAGAAATCCAGAATCAGTCGTTTCAACTCCCAAAAAGAAAAAAGCCAAGTACTATGTGATTTGGGATGGAGATAATTCAGGAATTTATACTGACTGGGGTGTTGCCCAAAAGAAATTGAAAGGAATCCCGCGCGATAGATTTAAAACATTTGGAAGTAAGGTTTTGGCGGAAAGAGCACTCTCTGAGGGGCACGAGAAATACGTTGGAAAAGATTTTCGTAAAACACAAGATTTAAGCAAGGCTGAAATTGATAAGATTGGTGATCCCGTTGAAATGAGTCTAGCAGTAGACGCGGCTTGTAATGAAATGACTGGAATCATGGAGTATCAAGGCATGTGGACGTTTGATGCGGAGAATTCTGTTTTTAGAAAGGGACCGTACAAAGGAGGTACGAACAATATTGGTGAGTTTTTAGCACTAGTTCATGCGCTTGCATTATTTCATAATGAGAAAGACGTCAAATTCAAGAAGATGCCGATTTACTCCGATTCGCGAATCGCAATGGGTTGGGTTAAAGCTGGAAAGTGTCGAACGAAGGCCAAGCCAGGAAGGGAGGTGAAAGAATTAATCACTCGCGCTGAAAAATGGTTGGCAACGCATACGTTTAAGAACCCCATTTGGAAATGGGAAACGAAAGTGTGGGGAGAGATTCCTGCGGATTTCGGAAGAAAGTAGAGGAATTAAACTAATCGAGTGATTAGGCTTGTTTGCTCAAACTTCCCTCAGTCAAGGCTAAACATGCCTTCATAAATGTGTAAATCACAGGGTGTGGTAATTCTCGTGTTGAAGAAATCTGAGGGCAGAAACTACAGGCAACGAAGAAGGAATGGTTTTTCAAACTAATTACCTCGGGATCTTCGAACTGATTATATGCCTCAATATCGAGTACGTCATCTTCCAAGGCTTGGATCAGTTTAGGATAAAGGGAATATCGACTCGAGGTTAATTCCAATTTCGAGTGATTTTCATACAATGTGATAAACGATTTCGAATGAGGAGTCACGAGGATTTTTTCAAACTGTTGCCCTTCGACTAAATTGTCCGAAACTAATTTTTCATTTGACTGATTGAGCTGATACGTGTTCACTAATGCGTCGATAAACGTCCGATACCCTTCGCCTGTAATCAAAACAGGAATAGGTCGACTAATTATCTCACGAAGAATTCCATGTAAAAAGAACTCATTTCGAATAGGTCCTGGTGCGATCCAGAATCCATCATATTGATTGAACTGTTGTGCTTTAAACTCTAGGACTTCGTTTAGTTTGATCCAATAGTAGTTGATCTCGATGTCGAGAAAATTGGCAGCATGATCTATTGCTAAGTTCGTTGCATGGTGAGAATTGTAGGTGAAATTGTAATCACCTATTATCCCTATTTTCAAACTTTTTTGCATTTCAAATGCTCTCATCCATCGAGATTGGATTGAAGAAGTTCTGTTCTATCTCTGGAACCAACCTGTGTAAACAGCATCTTCAATTAAAAATGAATCAACATGCGCAACTGGAGGCGCAAGTGCTAAACTGTCCGGGTTCAAACTGTACATGTAACAATCGAATGTACAAATGAACTTAGAGTAATCTCCTGTTTCATCAGATTCTACTTGTATTCCTGTAAAATTTGCTGTGGATCCAGCGAAATTGCTAAACTCACTGCTTTTCCACTGACGATTCGTTGCATCATTGTAAACTACTTCGAAACCTGCGGCTCCATTATCTGAGTACGCTGGTGCGTCATTCGCTGAGAAAAATGGTTCAAACAATGCAAGTGGAGGATCATTGGCAACTCCTGAATCGAAGTTGATACTTCCTAATCCAACCGCAATTGATTGCGTTTGAGATGGCGATTGCATTTCTGAGTAATAAACTGCTGTTGAGTTTCCTCCAGGTGGCTGAATCACTTTCACTTTGTATGACGTATTCTCATAGCCAAGTACATTCGTCGTGTATTCGGTATTAGTATTGTTGATAATACCTACAAAATGTGCGTGTAAATCAGCTGTTGGAGTGGGAGCTGGAATAACCTCATGTTTAATACATGATGTTAAAACAAATCCAAATCCGATGAGTGCTATAAAACCTTTTTTAATCATAATAGTTGCAGTTTAGTCGATCTTGTCTGTCTGTATATTGACTAGCTAAATAAATCGCTATCTACTAAATTACGAAAATTTCTAAGAAAGGTTGCGTATTTGGAGGCTTTGATATGTCGATTAAGCTCTAATCTGAGTAATTTGTTGCTGCTTAATGATCGGTCGAATGTCAATTGTTGTGTTTTTCACTGATCCGAAATCTGCATAATACAATTGCTCGTATTGATCAACTTGCTCAGATTTTAGGTAGGTATCCACTCTAAACGACTCATTTTGCTTTCTCAATTGATTCAAAACCATGTTCAATTGTGTTTGTGTAATGAGTAATTCTGTTTCAAAAGATAATTTCCCACGAGAAACGCTCCCTTTTACCAATACTTCTGGGTCATTGGATGTGAATACTAGAGAAGAAATTGCGATATTATTTTGTGCCTTGTTCATATCATTTCGTTTTTGTTAAGTCAAAGATGCGACAGTTGATCGTAAACAATTTACGATCAATAAAAAGCACTAATTTTTTTTCATTTTAAAAGTAAATCCTTTGGAAAAATGTACTTTCGCTAGAACTCAGGCTTTAAAGAAATTGACATGAAACGAGTATGATATTAATTATAACGTCATACGATAACATGATGAAAACAACATTATACGAGAGCGAAGCAGTAACATGGATGCAGGAGTTTTTCTGCATTTTCTTACGCAGAAAAAATTTAAACACATGAAATACGATCGAATTAAGAAGGAACTTTTCGTTGCGAATCGCGCAAACTTTGTGAAACGAATGGATAAAAATGCGCTAGCCGTATTCAACTCCAACGACATTTTTCCAATTAGCGCTGATAGCACAATGCCTTTTCAACAGCATAGGGATATTTTTCACCTATCTGGAGTTGATCAGGAAGAGAGCATTCTAGTTATTTCTCCGAATTCTAAAAATGAAGCGCACAAAGAGGTTCTGTTCTTGAAAGAGACGAACGAGCACATTGCTGTTTGGGAAGGGGAAAAGTTGACAAAGGAAGCTGCATTCGAAGTTTCAGGAATTAAAACGGTTTACTGGTTGGATCAATTCGAAACGGTATTCAAACAAATGATGGTTGAGGTTGTTTCAATCTATTTAAATACGAATGAACACCTACGCGCAAGTACAATAGTGCAAACTCGCGATGATCGATTCAATATTAAAGTGAAACAAGATTACCCTGCGCATCAAGTTTTGCGTAGTGCGCCAATTATGCATAGTATTCGCGCTGTGAAGCATCCAATCGAACTTGATTTGATGCAGCACGCATGTAATATCACAAAGAAAGGAATCGAACGATTACTCGGTTTTGTGAAACCATGGGTGTGGGAATATGAAATCGAAGCGGAGTTGATTCACGAATTCATGATCAATCGATCTCAGGGATTTGCGTACACACCAATCGTTGCATCTGGACCAAGTGCTTGTGTCTTACATTATATTGAGAACAATCAGCAGTGTAAAGACGGTGATGTGATTTTATTGGATGTCGGTGCTGAATATGCGAACTACGCGTCAGATTTATCGCGATCAATTCCAGTGAACGGACGATTTACAGATCGACAAAAAGCCGTTTACAATTCAGTTCTTCACGTGAAAAATGAAGCTGAGAAAATGCTAGTTCCAGGGACATTAATTCCTGAATACCACAAAGAAGTTGGTTTGTTGATGGAATCGGAATTGGTGAAGCTAGGATTGATTGATGCTACAGATATCAAAAATCAAGATCCAAAGTGGCCTGCATATAAAAAGTACTTTATGCACGGAACATCCCACTTTATCGGTTTGGATACACACGACTTAGGGTACTACAATGAGCCAATCGAGGCAGGAATGGTGTTCACGTGTGAGCCTGGAATTTACATTCCGGAGGAAGGACTCGGAATTCGTCTGGAGGATGATTTAGTAGTTCAAGAATCCGGAGCTCCATTAAACTTGATGGGAGATATCCCAATCGAAGCGGATCACATTGAAACATTGATGAATTCATAAAGAATAGATACTCAAAATTAAAGGAGGCTTCGGCTTCCTTTTTTTATTCAATAATATGCTTGATAGTACAGTAAAAAATATCATTGCTTCTGGAGAGACACCTTTAGTTCTTCTTCATGGATTTCTAGAATCATCAACAATGTGGAAGCATGTTCAATTCCCAATTGGGTACCCGATTGTTACAATTGATTTACCCGGACATGGAAAATCGAGGGATCACGATTCAGGGTATAGCTCTATTGAAGAAATGGCGAAAGAAGTCATTGCTGTAATTGATGAACTACAAATCACCAACTATCATCTAATTGGGCACTCGATGGGCGGGTATGTTGGTTTGGAAGTGAAGCGACTGGATTCGCGACTAGATAAAGTCATGTTACTAAATTCTAACTTCTGGTCAGATTCATCACAAAAAGTACAAGATCGAATTCGGGTGTCTGAAATTGTCCAGACGAATAAATCACATTTCATCTACGAAGTAATTCCAAACCTGTTCTTGAATCCCGAAAAGTTTGATGCTGATGTCAAAGACCTAATTGCAGAAGCACTGGAAATGCCATCAATGGCAATTGCGAAAGCTTCTCTTGCGATGAGCGAAAGAGTGGATTTTTCTGAATTTGTACATGAAAACGCTGAAGATTTCACAATTGTTCAAGGAGTTGAAGATCCTATTGTCTCGGTGAGCCAGATGCGAGAAAAGCTTGAAGGCGTTGGTATCAATTTTACAGAGCTTGAAGAAGTTGGTCACATGGCCCATTTTGAAGCGCCCGAACGAGTTCAAAAGATCATCAAAGAATTCTTGTCTTAATTACTTCCGCAATGCGCTGTCCACTGCAGCCATCTCCATAAATATCATTTCCTTGAATTAAGTTCTCCTGATTGAAAGAAGTCAAGACTTGCTCAATAGTTTTGAATGATTGATCGAAGAACTTTGCCACACCCGCGTCAATTCCTTGCCTTCTTTCCGTAGTTTTTCGACATACCACGCATGGAATCCCCAGGTAGGCAGCTTCCTCTTGAATTCCTCCTGAATCCGTGAAGATGAGTCCTGCAGTTTGATATAAATCCAAGAACGTATAAAATGGAATGGGCTTCAGTAATTTGAAGTTAGGCAATGATTCGAGTTCACTAAGATCCATGTTTCGATTAGGATGAGTGATCCAGCTGAAGGTCCAACCTGGAGATTTTGGAACCAAGACTTTAAAGTAATTGACGATTTCTTGATACGCTGAATCGGTCAATTCTCGACGGTGGAGGGTAATGATGACCTTTTTAAAGGTGTCAACTCTTTCTACTTGCGAAAGATGATCAATAACCGTATTTCCAGTGATTCGTATGTCTTCTGGTTTCTTTTGCTCATCAATCAGGTGCTGATACTCCGTTTCAGTGGGAGCAAAATGCAAGGTTGTCATTTCGGAAATGGACTGTCGATAGAATTCTTCAGGAAAGGGATTCATATTATCGTAAGTTCTTAGTCCAGCTTCGACATGAAAAAATGGTACTTTTTGATGGAACGCGTGTAATGCTGAAGCAAATGTACTTGCCGTATCACCCTGGGCAATCATGGCCGATAGCTGAATGCCTTTTGATGCTAATTGCACACTGAATTCATCAAATTCTAGTAGTAACTTTCCTGTCAATTCGGACAGGCCGCTTGAGTTACGATTCAGTTTAAATTGGACATCTGGTGAAACCTTGTAATGGACTAATTCTCGATCAAGTAAATCAGAATGTTGTCCAGTTTGAATTAGGAGAATTTTCTTGCGACCGAATTGATTAACCAGTTCCTGAAATACGGGTAGTACTTTTATCAACTCGGGCCGAGTTCCAAAGGAAAGGGCTATTTTCTTATTCATCGAGGGCGAAATATGAAATGCTTTCCTTGGTAGGAATCACAATGGTTCTCGTAATTCTCCAGTTTTCCATCGATGAGTACCCAAATGACATAATTCATAGATCGAATCAAGTCTAAAACAACGGGACGTTTGACGTTATCCCAGAGCTCGCAATAGATAACTGGTGAATCTCTGTTAATGATTTCAGTCGCGCCGCTGAAAATTTCGAATTCATAATTTTCCGCAATAACTTTCATAGCCTCAATTTTTTTGTCTTCAAGTTCGGGGCGATTATCAAAGCGGTCAATTTCAACCGTAAGGACTTCACCTTCTGGTTGATTTTCAATAGACACATCTTTCACGTAAGATAAACCGTGTTTTTTCGCCCCATTTACTTTGGGGAAAATGAATTCAACCTTACCTGTTCGATTTCCAAGTGCCAGCTGAAAAATTGATAACTTATCTGCTCTGTACTTTTGTTTCAAGCGTGCAATAATGGAGACATTCGAAGGGATGGGTTCATAGGCGAAAATAGTTCTTTTCCCATTTGCAAAAGGGATCGTGGTAATTCCAATAGATGCCCCGATTACGGCTATGGTAGCATGTTCAGGAACTAATTTTTCGAAATAGAGATAGGTTTCCTTTTTCTTGTTCAGGGTTAACAATCGAATTTTCAATTTGGCAAAAACGAACAAATAGCGTTCATACCCAAGTAGTTTTTGAAGAGCAGAAATTAGGTAGTTTTTCATGAAATCGTAGAGAGGATTTGTTGAGAGCAATGTTCCCACGTGAAATGAAGATGAACAAAATCATGCGCAGATTCTGCGATGGCCGTTTGAAGCGTTTCATTGCGTAATAGATTCACAGTATGGTCAATAAACTCTTGCGCAGTAGTGGCGGTGAGAATATGTTTATTTGGGCTAGCCCCAATTGCTTCGTTCGCCGCGTCACTTGTGATGCACGGTACTTTCATCGCCATAGCTTGGAGTAGTTTGTTTTGTAGGCCAATACTAATCATCATAGGAGCAAGCATGATTTTGGCTGAAGCAATTGAATCGGAAATATCATCGAAATGTTGAACAACGTCTATTGAACTTGATTGATACGACTGGATCAACTTCGTTGCATCTCTTCCAGCTATTAAGAGTGAAACTGTCGGGATTTTTTTTCTGAGTTGAGGAAGAATCTCATTCACGATGAATGTCACTGCGGCAAGGTTTGGAACGTAATCCATGTTTCCCATGAAAACTAGGTCATAGCTCTTTTGGGCTTTTTTGGGATAGAATTGATGGAAATCGACGCCATTAGCCGAAACGATAATTTCTTCATTTTTTGGGTGAACAATTCGAAGAGCATCTTGCTTGGAAATTGCAAAATAGCGATCAAATGAAGCGAAGGTCTTTGTCTCAAATTCGAGTAAGCGGTCTCGTTCTGATTTTAGAATGATGCGCTTCAAGAGGTTTTTGCTGTCTAAATAACGAAGGTCCATTCCGAAGCCGTAAGCGTCCATAAAGTCCAAGGATTTGATCTCGGCTTCTAATGAGTGAGCGTAGAGTACTGTGCGGATCAAGTGGCAATGGATGACATCAAAGGGCGTTTCTTGAACCAGAGCCTGAATGGCTTTATCGATTCTTCTGCTATAAAAATAGGATACTTGAAATGGCACTCTCGAGAACAATGAACGACTCAATGCAAAATAGCGCTTCCATTTAGGGAGGAGGAATGAATGAACGTCAATTCCGAGGTTTTGTAATACTGAAATTTGTTTAGCGTTTTCTTTCGTTGAACTCAGACAAATCAGTGTTACACGTAACTTCTTACTCAATTCTTTCAATTGATGAAACGCTCGAATTTGATCTCCTCGCTGATCTTGAGAAGGAACCCGAGTCGTTATGTAGAGCAAGGTTTTCACGAAATTCCTCGCTCCAATAAAACAAAATCACTAATGTGCGAAGCGACTTTTTCTACGCCAATTTGATTCAGATGAACACCATCGTATAGATCGTTATGCTCCAATTTTACACCTAAATTTTGAATCTGATGTTCTTTGGAAATTCGTTCAATACTTTGATTGAACTCGGCGATCTTCGTATTCATTTCGAAGGTGTAAGGATACATCACGCCTTTTGGAAATTGAGGGATGTTCAGTACGACAACTTTGGAAGAAGGTGTCAAAAGTTTTGCTTTAAGAATTAACTGATTTAAGGCAATTTCGAAATCGTGAACCGAAGTGTTTTTTTTCACATCGTTGGTACCGATCATTATAGTAGTGATGCTTGCCTGATGTTTCAAAAGAGTAGAAAAATGAAGGTCGACATATCTTACAAGGTCAATAGCGGTGAATCCACATTGAGCATGGTTGATAACATTCCAGTACTTGTCTAAAGACGTTTGCAAATTTCTCCCGGCAAATTCGGGGTACCCTTGATAGGTTCTTGCACCAATCGTGATGCTATCGCCAAGGGCTAAGTAGGTTTCCCAATTCATAGTGAAGGCAGTTCAATAAGTAATATGAGTTCAAAATTCCATTCAATAAGTTGGTTGGGAATAAAATAAGTTGGGCAAAAAAAAACGGAAACTTAGTTTCCGTTGTCGTTAAAAATCCAAATTGATTCTTTTACTGTAAAGGGTAATTGTGTTTTCATAGAAGTAATGTTTAGCGTTTAATCACACTCTAAGATACTGCATTCCTTCCCTCGATATTGAAAAATAACCTAAACGGTAGCTTGGATTTATTAAACTGTCATTTAATTTTTGTTAACTGATTCTTAAATGGAACAAACGGATGCAAGTGAAATTACCTATGTAATATAGATTTGTATATTAGGTGTGTCGAGTTGAAATAAAACCTAAAGGAAATATGAAATTAAGAGCACTAGTTGTCGATGATGAGGAGTTTGCAAGACGTAACCTTACAATGATGTTGGAAGAGTATTGTCCTAACATTGAGGTGATTGGAGATGCTTCAAATAAGGATCAAGCCAAGGCCATCATTGAATCATCGGAACCAGATGTGGTTTTCTTGGATATTAGAATGCCATCTGGAGCGGAAGGGTTTGAACTCTTAGAAGAGGTTGAAAAGAAAAATTTCTTAGTTGTTTTTGTAACGGCGTTTAAAGATTATGCAATTCGTGCATTCAATGCAAGTGCTGTCTACTATTTGTTGAAACCAATAGATATTGATGAGTTGAAACTTGCGGTTGAACGATTAGCAGAAACAAGTCAGACGTATAAGCAGGAGCCTGAAAACTTCTCAACATATTTTGATTCCTTGAAAGAATTGTCGCAAAACGTTCAAAACAAGAAACCATCAAGCCGCATTGCGATCAGCCACACAAAAGGGTTGAAGATTGTTGAAGATCATACAATCACGCATCTCGAAGCGAGTGGAAATTGCACAACGATTTACTTCGAAGATGGTTCGCGCTACCTCGATACAAGAACATTGAAGGTTTATGAGAACCTACTTGATCCAGCTCGATTTGCGCGTGTTCATAAATCACATATTATCAACCTTGATATTTTACAGGAATACTTGAATGAGGATGGACACTTTGCTGTCCTCAAAGGAAATATTCGTGTGCCAGTTGCCAGAAACCGTGTGACTGAATTCGTAAAAATGCTAAAGCAGCATTAATGAAGAAAATACTTTCTTGTCTATTCCTCATTCTACCATTCGTAGGGATGAGCCAGAAATATGCTTTTCAATCGTATAGCACCGAGGAAGGATTGCCTCAGACCCAAGTCACCGCTTTTTGTGAAGACGACGACGGTTATTTGTGGGTTGGTACCTTGGGGGGATTGGCAAAATTCAACGGTAGAGAATTCGCTACTTTTTCTCCAAAAGATGGATTACTGAACAACAGAATTCAAACCTTGTTTTGGGGTTCTGGAAGGCTGTGGATAGGACATGATGGAGGTATCTCGTACCTTGAAAAAGACAAGTTTAAGAGTTTTGAGATTGAGAGTGATAAATCACGAGAAGTCACAAAAATAGTCCGCTTCAGTGGTGAAATAATCGCGTGTACAGAGCGTGGAGGAGGTCTGTTTAAGTTTACTGGGAATAGCCTGAAACAAATCCAATTCCCGAAACTTGAAGGTGTAAATGAGAGAGCTTTAAATTCTATTCGAAGTGCCTGCGTATCTGATGGATTTCTATACTTGGCAACACAGGCAGGGATCTTAAAAACAAAGGATTTAGAGAAATTTGAATTCGAGAGTGGTATTGAAAAATGTTCGTATTACGGAGTTGAGGCGAACAATGAGGAAATTTATTTCGTTTCTCATAAAAATGGAATCTACCATAAAGAATTAAGTTCGGGTAAAATTACCCACATTTCTAAAGAAGATGGTCTCAATAATCTTCGAGGGGGAGAACTTGATGAAAAAGGAATCCTCTGGGTTTATTCGACTCGGGGAGTGATGAAAGTTTCAAATAATAAAGTTATACGCTTGGTTGATCAGGTTTCAGGTCTACCCGTAAATAATGCCGTTTACTCCATTTACAACGATGCATCAGGGAATATTTGGATAGGTTCAAATGGAAAAGGGATGTTTCGTTTCCCCGGAGAACAGTTTAAATATTACGATCGATCGAATGGATTTTATTCTGATATTTTCTTGTCAGGTTTCGAATCAACTAATGGTGATTTCTATTTCGGGACATTGGATGAAGGAGTCGTAAAACATTCAGCTGGTGGTCAGGCAGAGCTTATTCACGTAGGTTCAAATGCTATTTGGGCAACACAACCAGATGTGGATGGTAAAAATTGGTTTGGAACTGGAGCTGGACTTGTTTCATTGGATGCAAACGACCAAGTGACAATTTATACAGCAGAAGACGGAATTCCAGGGTACAAGGTATCAGCTTTCTATAAGGTAGGCCCGAATGAAATGTACATCGGTGGAAATTCAGGAGTCAGCTTGTATAAGGATGGAGAAATTACTCGAATAGGTACAGATGATTTCATTGAGGTTGGAACAGTTCGCGAATTTATAATGTTCAAAGATGCACTCCTATTTGCAACGAACCTCGGATTATTCCAGTATAAAGATGGGGTAATTACACCATATAAGGACATAGTAACCTTGACTTATTGTATTGCAAAAGATCGTTTTGAGAATATTTGGTTTGGAACCGAAGAAGGACTTTTCCGCATAAAAAATGAGAAAATTGAACAAGTTGAATTAAGGAGCAACCCAGGGTCGAACTACATTAACTTTATGAGTGCACGTGACGGGAAGTTGTTTGTTGGCTCTAATAGTGGCCTATTTGTGTTGAGTAATCTTAACAAGAAAAATCCGTCTATAAAACGTTATGGTTTGAGTGAGGGAATTGTTGATCTCGAAACTAACTTGGGTTCAGGTTTTTTTGATCGTAAAGGAAACTACTGGTTCGGCACAGCGTCTGGATTGGTTTGTTTTGATACTCATGCTGAATCAATCAAGAGTGGTTTGCCAAATGTGCAGCTGAAATCCATTTTATTGAATTATGAAGCGTTCGATTACACAACATATTCGAAGGAATTGGATAAAAAAGGATTCCCTAAATTCTTGAGTCTTCCGTATGCTAAAAACAACCTGATATTTGAATTGGATGGTATTTCCTTATCTAACGATCGTGGGTTGAGCTATCAGTTTTTGCTTGAAGGGTTAAGTGATACATGGTCTCCGCTGTCAACGAATTCAATCATTACGTTTACGAGTTTGGATGCAGGTGATTATGTGCTGCATATGCGAGCGGTTGATGTTGATGGATTAGTGTCTAAAGAAGTTGTTATTCCTTTTGTGATTCATCCTGCGTTTTACAAAACTTGGTGGTTTGTCAGCCTTTGCGTTCTTGGTGTTACGGGGTTAGTAATTCTGTTTTTTCGCTTTCGATTGAGAAGAATCAATGAAGCAAATGAGAAGGAAAAACTGGAGTTTAAATCACGTTTATTGAGCCTCGAGCAACAATCCATGAATGCAAGTATGAACCGTCATTT
>CAJQOB010000005.1 GCA_905479845.1 uncultured Flavobacteriales bacterium | reverse complement strand
GTTTGCTTGATTCACTCCTGTGAAGAATAACTTCATTTCAGAAAGTTTCGGGTCTCCAGAATATTCTTCAATTCCAATGTAAGCTCGAATCGAAGACACTTCATCTGGACCAAGAGCAACGATTTCTTTAGCTAGGTTGATGATGTCCATTCTTGGGATTTCGAAGGTGTTTGCAAGGATTACATTGTCAAGCATTCCATTGTTGTCCAATGTTACACTTTCCCATTTTTGAGTCGCATTCTCAAATTCTTTTAGAGGAACAGTGTTAGTTGTCTCATTTAATACTTTAGATTCTTCAGTTTTCATAGTGATCGATTTTTAAGGGTTATGAAATTTATGTTCGGTATAGTAGGTTTGGTGTTTTCAAATGTACATGTACTTCGTTGGATATTTGTGGGTAGTTATAACCGTTTATCGGAAACAGGTATTTTTACGTGGTTCCATTTTTCAATGAGAATCGACCAATTCTTTCATCAATAGCAAGGCAGTTTCAGTACTCTTAATTATCTTCGTAAAAAAAGCACATTTATGAACTTGATCATCACTCAAACGAACGGCGTTTGCCACATTAAATTGAACAGACCAGAGGTCTTTAACTCATTCAATCAGGCAATGGCAATGGATTTGCAACGAACGCTAGATGGTTGTGAAACGAATGATGAGGTTAGAGCGATTGTTTTAACTGGAGAAGGAAAAGCATTTTGTGCTGGTCAAGATTTGGCAGAGGCTACAGATCCAAACGGTCCTGAATTAGAGTCGATCGTTCGTGAGCATTACAACCCGATCATTGAGCGAATTCGTAACATTGAAAAACCAGTTATTGGTGCTGTGAATGGTGTCGCTGCGGGAGCAGGAGCAAACATTGCATTGGCATGTGATATCACATTTGCGACAGAAAGCGCAAGTTTTATTCAGGCATTTTCCAAAATCGGTTTGATTCCAGATTCAGGCGGGACATTTTTCTTGCCTCGAATTGTAGGATCACAAAAAGCACTGGCTTTGATGATGACAGGAGATAAAGTTTCTGCAGCGGATGCGGAAGGAATGAACATGATTTACAAGGTAGTGAGTGATGAAACCTTCTATGAAGAGGTAACCAAGTTCGCTGAGAAACTCGCGAAAATGCCAACACGTGGATTGGGATTAACGAAGAAAGCAGTGAATCAATCGTGGACAAATACCTTGACGGAGCAACTGAAAGTAGAAGAAGTATTGCAAACAGAAGCAGGACGCACACACGATTTCTCGGAAGGTGTGAACGCATTTATGGAGAAGCGTAAACCTGAATTTCAAGGCAAGTAGTTAAACATTGATAAAGAAGCTCGGTCAAAATGCTGATGGAGCAATCGAATAATAATTGAAACATGGAAAAAATGATTATAGGAATTCTCGGTGCTGGAACAATGGGCTCTGGAATAGTTCAAGTTGCTGCTCAAAACAAACATCAAGTCGTTTTGGTGGATTTGAATGAGCACATTTTAATGAAGTCCAAAGCGAAATTGGAGAAAATCATGAATCGCTTGGTGGAGAAGGAAAAAATCACTTCCGAAGAAGCTACGGCCATTCAAGGACGAATAACTTATAGTCAAGACATTCATGATTTCAAAGATTGTGGATTGGTTGTAGAAGCAATCATCGAGAATTTGAAAATCAAACAAGAGGTGTTTGGGAAATTGGAACAGATCGTTTCGCGTGATTGCATTCTGGCTTCAAATACATCGTCTTTATCCATAGCGTCTATCGCGGCAGCTGTTGAAAAGTCGGAGAGAATGATTGGAATTCACTTCTTCAATCCTGCACCATTGATGCCTTTGGTTGAAATTATTCCTGCTGTTCAAACTTCATCAGGGACAGTAGAAAACACAACGACACTAATCGATAGTTGGAACAAAGTAACGGTGTCATGTAAGGACACTCCAGGGTTTATCGTGAACCGTGTAGCCCGACCATTTTACGGTGAAGCTCTCAGGATTTATGAAGAAGGCGTGGCCGATTTTGCTACAATCGACTGGGCAATGACTGAACTTGGAGGATTCCGAATGGGGCCATTCACTCTAATGGATTACATTGGAAATGATGTGAACTATGTGGTGACTGAAACAGTTTTCGCCGCCTTCTATTACGATCCAAGATACAAACCGTCATTCACACAAAAGCGCCACTCGGAAGCAGGTTACTATGGTCGTAAATCAGGACGTGGATATTTCAATTACGGAGAAGGAGTAGAGAATCCAGCACCAAATGAAGATCGCGAACTTGGAAAGGTGATCTTCGAACGAATTTTAATCATGTTGATCAATGAAGCTGTGGATGCTTTGTTCTTGAATATCGCATCGAAGGAGGCCATCGATTTGGCAATGACAAAAGGAGTAAATTATCCGAAAGGACTACTCACTTGGGCGGATGAATTAGGGCTGGATGTGGTTTTAGAGAAACTTCAAGAGATGTACGAAGAGTATGGTGAAGACCGTTACCGACCGAGCCCTTTGTTGAGACGAATGGTTCGCGAGGGGAAGACATTTTTCTAGGTAAGACTAAACTGCATGCTTCGAGTGCGGTAACTTTCTTGCTCCATTTTGAACCAATTAGCAGACTAATCTGTATTTTTAGGTAAATCCTATCGATATGAAATTAGTTTTCTTTGTTTCACTCCTACTATTGGTCACTTCATGTGGAGAACCAGGTGAAGTCATCAATACAATCAAACAGCAAAAGAGAATCGACATTGAATTGGCGGAATCTGACCTGTTCGAAACAACTAGAATCTTTGCCTTTCTTGATAACGAAGTGAAGTTCATTGAAGAAGCAAACAAACTCTATCTAAACGGAGTGGATGCCTTCAAGAATAAGAAAAACCTTGATAGTGCAGATTACTATCTGCGCCAATCGATCCTCAAAGAGCCATCTGGAAAAGCATATTACGAATTGGGGAATGTCTTCATGGATCAGAAGAAATACAGCGAAGCATTGAGTGCTTATGATTTAGCTGAGAATTTAGACTTTCAGCCGGTATCAAAAATTCTTTACAATAAATCATGCCTGTATTCCCTTCAGAAGAATGTAGAGATGTCTGGTCAATATTTGGAGTATGCGCTTCAAGCAGGATACAACAACTTGGATCACATTGACAAGGATGAAGATTTAGCAGAACTTAGAAAATCACGTTTATTTAAACCTGCTATTGAAAAAGGAGTACGCGGAATGTCAAATGCGAAGAACCTATTTTGGCTCCAGTTTAAGAAGTTGTTCCCGAAATACCCGTTCCCACATACAATTGAATCTCAACTGGATGAAAAAGTGATGGCGGAAAAGCAGTACATCTCCTACGATTTCGAGAAATACATTTCAGAAATGCGGGATGAAAAATATTCGCGAGAGGTGAGCAAAGGTTTTTATCATTACGCTCAGATGTATGAAACTGACAAATACGTCGCTGTTGTGTACGTCGTGAAAGAAGAGTTTATGGGTGATGCAGCACCATTGCTATATCGAATGGCAACGTTCACGCACGAAGGAAAGCTAATTGACAAAAAGCGAATTGGTGGAAAAGAGTACCTGAGTGACGATTTGTGGTCAACGACTTTTAATAAGGATAAAACGATTGATGTTAGCATTCTAAAACCAACCTACGAAAAGGATCCAGAAGATGAAGGATACTACGAGAACAAAATTGTCTCCACGAAAGAAGTCGGGCAACTCAAGTATAAGGTTGATGGAAATGGTATGATTATTAAGGTTTCTGGCGAAGATCAAAACCTTGCTGACACATCGAACTAGCCCCACTGGTTCTTAGCGAAAATTTCCTTCTTTCAATGGGGGGCACGAGATAAAATTTCTTCTTTTTTAGGAATGCAATAAGAGATTAGCTGATCAAGAGTTTTTGAATTGCTCAAATCGGTGAGTGGTATGTTTCATGAGGTGAATAGTATTTTTTTGTTCTGGTAATGTGTTGGTTACCTTTGTGTTGGGAGTTCCCGTTTGGTACATTTTTGTTTTTTATAGGTTAATACTATTGCTACTTTCGCACCGTTAATTAGTAATCTGAAAGGATTACTACTACTAGATTTTACATAATAGCGTTAGTACAATGAAAAATCACAAATTACTCCCGATTTGGCGATATTACGTTTTAACTTTATCGTTAATACTAATCTCATATTCTTCTCACTCTCAATTGCACCTTCCTGTTTCATGTGGGGCGTCGACTATGCATGGGCTTATTGATTGGAGTACCACTCCCTCAGGGCCTTCCCAATTTGATTGGCTTCCGAATGGAAGTTTAGCCAATGCCTTAACAAATATCTCAGGAACTGGAGTTGACGTCGCTATTTCCTTCTCGGGAGAGACGGCTACCCTTGGTGTTTGGGGAGTAGACCAAACTCCATCTGTAGGAACAAACCCTACTAGTGCTGTACAAGAATGTCTTGAATTGTTTACGAACGGTTTTGGCGCAACGGGGATTTCCATAACTATGGACTTTAACGTTGCGTTGAGTGAGATCGCATTCGATCTTTCTAACGTTAACTCTATTCCAGGAGCGAATGGTGATTTATATACCATTACGGCAACGAACTCTTTAGGCGGAACAGCATATCCAACATTTACATCATCAGCGACACCTTCTTATGTCACGGATGCATTCGGAAATGTTGATGCAGTTGCTGCTTCTATTGCTGGTGATGAAGTAGGAATCAATTTATCTGACCCTGCAGGATTAGTTTCGTTTACCGTTACATGGAAGAACTGTACTAGCTGTGCAGCCTTCATGGTTCATGGGCTTGGAATTATGGATATAGAGATTTGTGTTTCAGATGCAGATTTGGACTCATTGCAAGATTTAGTTGATATCGACGATGACAATGACGGAATTCCAGATGTTATTGAATCTGGCGGGGGAGATCCAGCGGAGGATATTGATGGTGTATACGCTTACCTTGATGACGATGATAACGATCCGTCCGTGTTGAATAATAATGGTATGGTGGAAAGCGCATACGACTTTGATGGTGATAATGTTCCTAACCATTTTGATCTTGATTCCGACAACGATGGAATTGCTGATATTATTGAAGCTGGAGGAGAAGATGTCAATGGTGATGGTGTGGTGGATTATCCAATTTCTGGGGATCCTGGATCAATGATTGATGTGGATAGCGATGGACTTTCAGACGAGTATGATTCTAGTGTGCCTCCGTCAACTTCTACTGCTGAAATTACAATTGTCATCGATCTTGATGAGTATGAAGACGAGACGACGTGGACACTAACGTGACCTCTCGGGACTATCGCTAGTGGAGGACCTTATGCTGCCGGGGATGATATGATCACTTCTTCGAGTATTGTGTCTCAATCTGGGGGGTATACCTTTACTATTATTGATGCCTATGGTGATGGACTTTCTTTAAATGGCGGGTCGGATGAAAATGCAGCATCAAGTTACACCGTTGATGTGGATGGTACAAATGTATATACTTCACCTCCATCTCACGCCTTTGGGCTTCTAATGCTGTTCCGTTTACTGTAACGACAACAATAGTAATTGGAGTTTCGGGAACTGATATTCCACTTCACAACTGTGATTTGGTTGGGAACCCTGATTATTTGGATTCAGATAACGATGGTATTGGTGATAATATTGAGTTAAACCTCGCAGATATAACTGATGACCTAGGAGGAGGGACTGAATTGGATGGTATGATCGGAAACGGTGTTATCATTGATGTTGATGGTAATGGTTAGGCTGACTCGTATGAAGGTACAGATGCGAGACCTGACTCGGACGGTGATGGTCTGAAAGATATGCTTGAAAATGACGCTGACAACGACGGGATTAGAGATCATCTTGAAGGGGTCTGTACATTCTGCCCTGCATTTGGGAATACTTCTAATGTTGATTCTGACGGAGATGGATTCAGTGACCAGTATGAAAACTTGACTTTGGCAAACGCAAATGGCGGAGCAAATCAGGGACTAACTCGGAATGATCACGAGGGAGATGGAATACCTGACTACCTTGATTTGGATACAGATGATGATGGAGGTTTTGACTGGACAGAAGGATATGATGTTAGTGGAGATGGATTAGCAGCACCTGAATTTGAGGCAACAGCTTTAGCGCACGCGGCGACAGGAGGTTCTGCTCTTCATTATCCAGTACTGAATACAGACACGGATATCGTTCCAAATTTTGTAGACAATCAGCCGAATACTCACGGGTACGTTGAGGCTATTCGTCCTCCATTCTTTGTTTCGTTTTCGCCTAGTTGGGTTGATGAGGATAAAGATGGCTTGGTAGATTTATTGGATGCGGATATCTTTGGAGCGGCTTTGGGACAATATGCACCTCTTCCAGATACAGATGGAATTGGAGATCGTGATTGGAGAGACATAAATACAATTGTAATCCTTCCAGTTGAGTTGATTTCATTTACTGCAACTCCAAAAGAAAGAGAAGTACTTTTGGAATGGGAGACTGCATCTGAAAAAGATGTCGATTATTTCATTTTGGAACGTTCTGATGATGCTAAAACTTGGATGGAACTAACGGATGTTGATGCTGTAGGTAACAGTACGTCTTTGTCTTCATACAATTGGGTTGATCAAGATCCATTGAATGGAATCTCATATTACAGACTTAAAGTGGTAGATATTGACTTCAATATAGAGTATTCTCAAATTGAAGTTGTTAATCGAGTTCAGACCAACGAGATTCTCGTTTATCCTAATCCTGCCAACGGAGTTGTTACATTGAAGGCTGATTTCGAATCTGAGTCGCAAGTTGATATTGTTTCGGTAACGGGAGCGGTTGTTCGATCGAAAAACACATCCGGTGCAAACAGTATGACCTTTGATGTTTCATCGCTTGCCTCAGGATGTTACTATTTCACGTTTACATTGAGTAGTGGTGAGAGAATAACACGTAAACTAGTGGTTGGTTCAAACTAATTCTTCAAGTCGATTTTCTTGAGAAGATACTTAGGGTATCCTCCCCAAATTAAGAATTGAGCGATAATTAAGTTGGGAATCCAGCTTAAATAGGCAAGGAGGATGTATGTTTCTTTCGGACCCATTTGTACTTCGAACACATCAAACAAATAGGCGTAGAACCGTAAAGTAACTGCGGAAAGCGTCAAGGCGTAGCTTCGAATGTTCCATTTTGTGTGAGACAAGAAATCACCTTTTTTGATTTTGATGAACGCCATCAATGTTGTGATTATCCAGAAAAAAGAAAGAAGAACGAAGCTTGTCTGTGACACGCGTCCTCCGTTAGCATAGAATGACATAACAAGGGCAGAAGGGCCAGTAACAAGTAATACAGTCACAACGTATGTGTATCCCAGTCCTCGATGAAGTTTTGGGTATCTTTTTAAAATCCAGCGACTGAACTGGAAGAGTCCAGAAAGGATCACAATTGGACTTGAAAATACATGGATATAGAAGCTGACCCTCCAAAGGTCAATGTGATAAATCAGTTGTTTTGTCCCGAGAAATTCAACATTCGGTTCGAAATGGATGTAGGGTAGGGAGAGTAAAATCAACAAATAGGAACCATACAGAATAGCTAGAAAAGCAGTACTGTTAATCAGTCTAACTATAATTGACTTGACATTTGCCATTATCTACGGATACATGCGCATGTAAATGGAGTTGTCTTTCCAATAAAGTTCGGCTTCGTATTCACCTTGCTTTACTTCATAGCGCATGTTTAACTTTGGGAGCACTTTGTTTGGTTGCCAAGCAATGCTCACAAACTTACCATCCATTGACCAAGTTCCATGAATTTCCTTCATTTGCTTCTTACTTCGCTCAGTGTCATCGTCCTCATAATTCGCACCCCAATATCCACCTTCGTAGTATGCTAGAACAACGAGTCCGTCACTTTTAAACGAATATTCACCAATCGTGTCATAGGCATCTTCAAAGAAATGATGGAGGTTTTCCATACTGATGTCTTCTTCTTCCTCCCAATTTCTGCTTTTACTAGCGTCAATGCGTTTAAGTTTAAATTCCTTCGGAGAAATAATTCCACTGTTCGATTTCCAAGTTCCTTCTGGTTCAGAACCTTCTCCAATGAAAAGTAATTCGAAAACGCCGTCAAATTCGTGGTCACCAGGTTCTGCCATGAATACAGTAATGGAATCACCACTTCGCGTCACTTTCCCACTCAGGTTTCTCTGCAATCCTTTGTGTATGTTGTACCCAACAGCATTTGTTTTACTCACATAGTTTAGGATAATTCGAATATCACTACCTCCAAAGTTTCCTACGTACATTCCTTGGAGCGTATCGTACTGGAATAAATCGGCATCGGGAATTTTAGCCGTAATCCCTTCAACTTCTATGACGTCTTTGGTGATTGGTTCTGGTTCTTCACAAGCAGTGAATAGTGCAATTCCGATAATGAGGGTAAAGTAGCGAAGCATGTTTCTGAAGTAAGTGTTTTCACTAAATTACAAAGAATTTCACTGAAACGACTCGATTGCGGCGTCAATATAATAGTCATCCATCTTACGAGGAACGATATATTTCGGTTCTAACAGAACATCAGGCTGTTTAATTTCAAAAGGGTTGTCTACCGTCTCAAGATGAGAGTAGAACGTGTTGGGGTTTACGAGAAGTCGAAACTTAGAATTCGGCAATACTGCGATGATGGTTCCAGCGTTTCCTCGGTAAAAACTACCTCCAGCTGGTCGGCCGATTATCTTTGCATCTGTAAGCGTTTTTAGGTGACAAGCTAGCATTGCTGCAGATGAGAAAGTTCCCTCGTCAGTAATGACAACAACTTCTCCATCGAATACTAGGTTTTCATTCACAGCTTCGGTTCGCATGATCCCATCTTCGAAACTATCCGTCCAAACTCTGAATCGTTGAACTCGACTCATCCACTTGTGTCGGCGATAGCTTCCATTGCGTTTTTTTAAATGTCGAGTTTCAATACCCTTCTTTGGTTTCTCGACAACGTATCGCCCTAAATCAACTTCTTCCCCAACGAAATAACTCATTAAGGAATACTGCATGATCCCACCAGTGTTACCTCGAAGGTCAATGACCACTTTCTTTATTTCCTTGGATTTAATCTTTCGGAATGAGCGCTCCAAGAACTGCTCGTATTCATTTCCGTTGCATGCCGTGAAAGATCTAAACCGAAACACTCCAACATTCGTACTTTCAACCTTAAACGTCCCGATTTCCTTTTGCATAACTGCATCTTCTGCTGCTGCTTTTTGAAGTCTGTAATTGATGGAGTTGATCGGGGCAATACCCAAGGCCAAGTAGGTTGAGATCGTATCCAAATTTTTCACATAAGTGATTGCAATTGAATCTGCACTATATGGGTCACTCATGTGTCGATAGAAATCGAATAGTTGTCCTACCTGATGATATTTGAAATCCATTCCATCTTCATCAGAAGAAACGTACGGAGAAATTTCGCTCATCATTTGTGAAACCGTTTTATGATTCAAGGACAAAACTTCATAGTTCCCTTTGATATTCTTCACACGTTTGGCGTTCGAGCCTTCCATGTTCACAACATCGTAGTCGTCAGAACGAAGTCTACTTGTATACAGGTGTTTTCCTTGCATGATGAAATCAACTGGCAGGGAGTTTTCCTGTCTAACCCATTCCTGAAGGAGTCTTTGAGTTGGATGGATTTGTGTATGTCCGCACCCGAGTCTAGAAATCGTTTTGCTGTATCCTTTGAACTGCTCGATTAAATCTTGTTCTTCTGATAAATCTGATCTCAATTTTGAAAGATAGATATACATTGAATCCGATGATTGATGTAGGTCCAACCTTCCTTCTTTGGTGACCAAAACCTTTTCAAAAACCTCGTAGTCCTTGAGTTGTTTGTGTACAGAAGATTTCGATGCTGGCGCAAGGGCCAAGGCCGGGAGTACAAAGAAAACGAGAAGAAATTTTCGCATAGACGGGATATCTTGTCTAAAATAACGAGAAAATTACAGTTCGTAACAGTCGTTAAATTATTTTAACTTCTCTTCTGCTTGTTTTGCGTAAAAACCATTTCCATCAGCAATCGTCTGATAGATTTGTCTTGCTTTCGATCGTCCCTCAGATCCCATTTTGTCGTAGCATTCCGCCAACATCCATGAAGCCTCTTCATCAAAGTTTGAGAATTTTCCGTTCACGCAATTAGAGAAATGTTCAATGGCTGTTTTATATTCTTTAAGATTGAACAAACAAATTCCTGCGTAGAAGTTTGCGTTCACGTCGTCAGAGTATGTCTTCAAGATTGTTTCAAACCGAGAGAGAGCTTTCTTGTAGTTACCACGTTCGAACGTTTTAACCGTTTTATCCAAATAGTCCATATATGGAACATCGACATCGCGCCAAACAGGGTCCTCATCCTCGGAATATTGATCCTCACGGTTCGCTGGAGTACCAGTTAACATCAGTTGTTTGGTTTTGATTTGTGGCTTTTCGCGATACTTTCGGTAGTCCACCAATTTCATCGAGTGACGGTAGATTTCTTTGGCTGAAGTGTGATCTCTCGCTATTTCAGGTGTCGGAGTTGGAATTGGATCGGCAACAGGCAAGGTTTCAACAGGAAGTTCAGCTGTTGTTTCCGTGCGGAATGAGATGATTTCCTGAAATTCTTTGCTGATTTGCTTCGCTGGGACCTGTTCTGCCTTCGGAGCCTGGACCATTTGTTCAATTGGCTCGGGTAACGATACATCTGTCTCATCCAAAATAATGACTTGCATTTTGGTCGGAGTAGATTGGTCCTCCCGGTTTTCTACTTGTTCGAGATCATTACTCGCCACAACAGAATTCGAGTTTTCTCTAAAAACTGTAAAATAGAGAACTGATACTACCGCTGCGCCTACAATTGCAGTTCCTCCAACGAGTTTGATTAAACTCACTCCTTTAGCTGGAGCAAACTTCTTATCCAAATTTGCCATAACGCTTGGGTCATAGGATAGTTCTTCCCATCCCTCCATTGCGTCATTATCGAATGAATCGTTCATAGCTTTTTGTTCAATAGCGTTTTTCGCACTCGAATCGGTGCTTCGGCCATATGCCTCTACATCCGCGCGCTCAAGTCGGTCAGACTTAAAGATGTTATATAGCCGATTTAAACTCATTTCTCTTTTCTAAGGTTAATTTCAAATTTCGTTTACCATTTTGAATGGCACTCTTCACTTTTTTAATGTCTAATTTTAAAAGTGAAGTGATTTCTTGATACGATTTACTCTCAATGTAGAATAACTCGATGCATTTTCTTTGTTCTTCCTTTAATTCTTTGATAGCTTCTTCCAAGATTTCATACTGAATCTCTTTTGCCTGAACGACATGCAGTTCATCGTTGGCTTCAAGTTCTTTTGTGATCTCAGCAGATGCATGTCCCTTCTTTCGAAGGAGCATCAAACATTCATTTTTAGTCACCATGTACAACCAAGACTTAAATCGTTCGATCGAGTGGTTGACTAATTTGTGCGGTAGTTTTTCAAAAATGGTCATTGTCATGTCTTCTGCGTCTGCTCGGTTTTTCAAATATTTCATACACGTACCCATAACCAAGTGTCCATAACGCTTATAGATTTCTCCTATAATTTCGCCGGACTTCTCATTTCGATAATTCAAAACGAGGTCCTCGTCGGATAGTTGTTGATATGTAATACGTTTACGAAAGAGCATTCCCTTGTTAGATGCTAGACATTTATTGATTCCATAAAAATATCTGAATTATTTCGATTGTCCACTGAAGAACTTGAAATTACTGCTCGAAATCTGTCTGAAAATCAATACTTGAACTAGAAGTACGAATATTTTGAATTTTTACTACTTCTTGATCGCTAATGACAAATAGCTTTCCCTGCTTGAGGTTGGATTTAATCATTAGTTGCATCACTGTATCTCGATTATGGACATGATGGAAATTTCGCTTGGAATAATACATTACTTGAGTAGCTGGCTTATCAAGTAGATTTTGAACGAAAATGACATCCTCACTTGAACTATTATTTTTGATTGTTTCACCGATGTTTTTCATAGCATCATAGCGATCTCCATTTTGACCATATTGCCCAACCCTGTTTATATAATAGTATTGACCAATTGAACCAGCAATGACGAATACCACCATAAACAACATCAACTTAGAGTGTTTTCCTTTCTCAATGATTCTAAGCATTAATATCGAAGCTATTCCCGCGATAAGTACTCCATCAATCAATACAGAATAGTTGTGTGCTGTTGTAAATTCACCTAATAAGAAGTGATGAGAGAAAGTCAAGATTAACATGATGGTAAGAAACGTTCGTTCTTTTTGGGAGAATTGAAACCTGGCAATTTTTAATTGGAATAGGATTAGAATCAGAATAGGAAGGTATCCTATAATGTACCATTTACCAATGGCAAAGATTAAATGGGCAGTACTTGTTATAAACCCCATTGATAATCCTGAACGATCAAAAAAGCGATCATATAAGTAACCAAGATAGATATCTGCTCCAACTACAGATGAGTATTGCCAAAATGTTAATGCTGAGCCAACGAATACTGAAGTTAGAGCCACAATCGAAATTCTAATG
>CAJQOB010000004.1 GCA_905479845.1 uncultured Flavobacteriales bacterium | reverse complement strand
TTCACGTCCCAAACTTTCAATAAAAGTGTGTGAAGACCAGGTTCTAACTCCGTAAAATTGTAGCCGATTTCTCCTGACTGATATGAGTCCAAATCTGCTGTGTAATAGTCATTCAAAACAATTGGATTTCCTGTTTCATCATCGAGAATTGCGATTAAATTATGACCAATTCCATTTCCAACGGTGTTAATCCCATTTTCGTCGTATAGTTTCGCGATCAGGATAGGAGTCTCATCGGATATTCCGCCATTCACAAAATTTTCATCATTCAAGTACATCTCTATGTCCGGTCCAACTGCGTCATTGATTCCATTCGGATCAATTCCACCAATCATCACACGTGTATCAGAACCAATCGCATCGACTGTTCCATTTTCAGCGTAATAACTCAATTTCCCAAGATCAAACGAGTAATTAATGTCTTTTGGAACAACAAAAGAGAACTCAAAATAACCATTCCTAACACTCGCTTTTCCCCTGTACACTTTGTTGTTTTGAATCTCGAACGACACCAATGGTGCTCCAGGATCATTTACGAGTGTTTCTTGCAATTTAATCTTATCAAATACTGTTGGGTACACCACTCCATTGAACGAATTCAGAACACTTCCATAATAGTCTTCCAAGTGCCCTTTGATTGTTACTTTGCTCAATGCGTTTAAGGTATCGATTGTTACTGCAGGTGCAAGGCCATTTACACTATCGGTAACAACCTTCATTTTGGGGAAGTGCGATTTGAAGAGCTGGATCACCAATCAATGTAAAGCTCCTTTTATTCATCGAATTCGAATTGGTATTATTTTTTGTTGTGCGTATAATTTCTCCGAAGGTATGGGGTTCGTAATTATCATCTCTAGTAAAAACTCTCTGAATGAAAGCTTGAATCGTGTACTCATTAACATCGTAATAAACGGATCTAGTAGTGGTCATTAAGGCTATCGCTCCTCCATATGGATTCAGTGAAACCCACTCCCCTGCTGATATTCGATCTGGATCGTCATACTTTGTGAATTCACATGTCGCTGAAACGAACAAAGGCATTCTATCAATGTTCTTCCAGTCTTTAATTTGAGGGACGGTGATCACGCGCTCTTCCGCCACCCCTACTTCTCCACCGTGTCCAACATAGTTCATCACAAGAACACCTCTTTCCATGTGATCGTTGATCTTTCGTTCCTCTTCAGGGTATCTCTCACCACCAGCCGTAACAACTTGCTCGAAAGCATCTAAATAG
Organism: uncultured Flavobacteriales bacterium; assembly: GCA_905479845.1. Taxonomy (GTDB): domain Bacteria; phylum Bacteroidota; class Bacteroidia; order Flavobacteriales_D; family Crocinitomicaceae; genus UBA4466. Next base: position 1,581 of record CAJQOB010000004.1, on the reverse strand, counting down.
ATCTTGCCAACATTCATTTCTGGATGGTTAACTTTCAAATATTCGTATGCTGGCTCGCAATCATTACCTATGAATTGGAATTCCTCATCATCAGCAATCTGAGCATATTTCGTCCTCCAATCGCCAAATGTTGACGATCCTTCATCTGAAAAGCAATTGGTATTTTGAGTAGAATACAATGTTGATCCATTCTTCATATAGTGTTCAATCTTATCAACTTGCTCCTTCGCTATCTCTGCAGATGAAACAAGAAGTCGTCCGACACCGATATCCAATTCATCATTGACACCAATTGATTCAGAATCATCAAGCAAGCCAAAATAATCATCCGTAACCAACGCATGAATGTAGTGTTCTGAGTTATCCACCTGATATGTTACTAGATAATTAGAATTTGAAACAATATTTCTGTGATCAAAGGTTCCATCCCCGAAGAGTAAGAGATACTTCGGGCGTGTTTCGGGCGCACTTACTCCTCGATCATAAAACATCTTCGCAAAAGTTTTAATTGCCGTAGCATCTTGAGCCTCTGAACTGAATTCGTTGTATACTTCCTCAGAATTCACTACATGTACCGTCAGTCCATTGGCTCTATGAAGGTTTGCCAAGCGTTCGGCCTGAGTCGTAAACAATTTATTCGTTACAATTAAATAATCAGCTTGCTCAAGTCCGTGAAGGTTTTGATAATCAACATTCGATATAAAAGTTGGAGTCAAAAATGCTGTTCCATTCGATGCGACAAATTCCCGAAGAGAATCAAGGTCAACAGTAAACTCGTATGAAGTACCAACAGCAGTACCGCCAATTAATTTGGGAATATGACGGTCTGTTACGTCCCACACAAATCCATTTGCAGGAACCCCAGTTAAGGAAAAATTCCCGACATTTCCTCCTCCCACTGAGGGAAGGTCTCTAAAATTGAATTGACTTCCTGTCATAGATAACCCACGTCGAGCATTCATTTCAATGTAATCCAAGTATGTCAGAACGACAGGCGAAGAACGTGCTATGGTCATTTGAACATCCATTGACGGTGCGGGATTGGAAACTTGGAAATGTTCAACATCTCGCCTAAATCCTTCGCCGACTGTTGGCAAATTCAAAGATGAAATCTGCACTCCATTCACAGAATAGCTTTGAAAATTACCTGTACTTGACCGAGCATTTGTCGCAAAAAACACATCAAAAGATGCAGGAGTTGAAGGGTCAATATCTGATGCTCCCATAGTGAAGGTTTGCGAAAGTTGAGTATCGAACAGTTCCCATAAAAGCGCTTTCCTCCTTTCACCAAAGAAGTAGACTCAGTTTCGTACTTCTGAAAGAAAGAATACGATGAAAGAGAGTGCGTTACAGGGTCATTTGAATTTGGAATGGGCGCTACCCGCAAAGGGACTTCTGCCGTATTTACATTGATGAAATAGCATGAAATGTTAGAGTATGTGTTACGATCCTGTGTCAACTCTCCTCCTGAAGTACTCGTTCTATTTGACCCCCAAGCATAGAACAAAATGTAATCACCAATATCGAATGATCCATCTGCGCCGCCAATGATTTGAATCGCATTTTTAGCTAAATCATCAG
>CAJQOB010000003.1 GCA_905479845.1 uncultured Flavobacteriales bacterium | reverse complement strand
ATGAAATACGCGCAATTCACGGTACTGTTGCAGTTCGAGACTTCCCGAAAGATGATGACGTAGAAACTGCAATATCTGTTGTATTCATGATGCTCCGAAAATACCTATCACTAGGTGAACTGGAAGATATTAAGGCACTCTTACCGAAAGAAATAAAATCCATTTTGAACAGTGCGTTAATGCTATAGTGATCCTTCACAAACTCGGTGTAAATCTTCAAAAAAGTCAACGAATAAAAGGCAAACAGCACTATTATTTATAGTTAACCAATAAGAACGAAGAAATGAAAAAATTAGAAAACAAAGTAGTCATTATAACTGGTGGATCAGGCAGTATCGGTAAAACAACTGCCAAGTTATTATTAGAGGAAGGTGCTAAAGTAATGTTAGTTGACCTCTCTGAAGAAACACTGAAAACAACTGTACAAGAATTGAATAGTGAACATGTACACTATTGTGTTGCTGATGTTTCAAAATCCAAAGAAGTAGAGCATTATATTCAGGCGACGGTACATCAATTTGGAAAGATTGATGTATTCTTCAATAATGCTGGTATTGAGGGTGTAGTAAAACCCATTACCGAATATCCAGAAGACGTTTTTGATCACGTGATCTCAGTTAATGTAAAAGGAATATGGCTGGGAAATAAGTACGCATTACCTCAAATGAACGACGGTGGAAGTATCATTCTAACTTCTTCTGTTGCTGGAATTTTGGGATTTGCCAATTTAAGTGCTTACGTCACGAGTAAACATGCTGTTGTGGGCATTATGAAAACAACCGCCGTTGAAGCTGCTCCCCGAAAAATAAGAGTGAATTCGGTTCACCCAGCACCCGTTAATAATAGAATGATGCGTTCCATAGAGGAAGGAGCCTCACCTGGACATGGAGAAGCGGTAAAAGAACAATTCGAGGCGTCGATTCCTTTGGGGAGATACGCTGAACCCATTGAGATTGCGCAATTGGTTTTATTTCTTGCAAGTGATGACAGTCAGTATATAACTGGAACGATGCAGGTAATTGATGGAGGAATGTGCTCATCGTAATGAAACATAAAACATCATTGATCTTAATAATGTCTTCCCTATGCCGCAAGAAAACCCTAGTAAAAAAATAACCCTGAGTACTTAAACATTAATAACTAGAATCATGGAACAAAATCAAGAACAAGAAATCATCAGTATGCCGCGAATAGGCGACAAAGCTCCTGAATTTAAAGCGATCACAACGCAAGGAGAAATTAATTTCCCTGCTGATTATAAGGGGAAATGGATTATTCTATTCAGTCACCCAGCTGATTTTACTCCCGTGTGCACGTCTGAATTCATGACCTTCGCAAAAAGGGAACCCGAGTTTTCCGCCCTAAACTGCCAGTTGGTCGGATTGTCTATTGATGGTTTGTACAGTCATATTGCATGGTTACGGACAATACAAGATAGGATTGAGTTCAATGGAATGAAAAATATCGAGGTAACATTTCCATTAATAGAAGATATATCAATGGAAGTAGCCAAAAAATATGGTATGATCCAGCCAGAAGAAAGTACTACTCAAGCTGTAAGAGCCGTGTTTTATATCGACCCTATTGGAACAGTAAGGGCAGTGATTTACTATCCGCTTTCATTGGGAAGAAATTTCGATGAATTAAAAAGAGCACTCATTGCGATGCAAACAGCAGATGCCTATAAAGTGGCTACCCCAGCGGACTGGCAGCCTGGAGATGATGTAATTGTACCACCAGCAGGCTCTTGTGGAGTTGCCAAAGACAGAATGGAATCCAAAGAGGAAGGAATCACTTGCTATGACTGGTTCTTCTGTACAAAAAAACTTTCTTTAGACGAAGTTAATAATCCACCTAAAGAAACAACTTGAAGGTGTAAATAGTCAAGTTAAACCCCAACTAATTAAAAGAAAATGAACTATTTCGAATCAAAAATAATTCAAGGAACAACTATGACGACCACTCTGTTAAAAGTTGAAGAGGCTCTAAAAGAGCAAGGATTTGGAGTGCTCACGGAGATTGATATTCAAGCAATCATGAAGAAAAAATTGGACAAGGATTATTTACCCCATATCATTTGGGGTGCGTGTAATCCTGTCTTCGCAGATAAAGTGCTTTCTGTTGACCAACACATCAGTTTGATGTTACCATGTAATGTAACCATCCGTGAGTTAGAAGAAGGCGCAATTGAAGTAGCGGTTATTAATCCTTTAGAGGCGATGAAGTCTATTGATAACCCAATGATTGAAAAATATGCTGAGGAAGTAAGAGAAAAATTAAATCTAGCTTTAAAAAACTGTTAGATCGCTAAATTGAACCAAAGAAACTACTACTAATTAGAGTGAATGCGGCATCTATTATTTAACTAACATAGAATACGATGAACATAAGCGTGTTTTTTCTTTTTCTTGCGCTTATTTCTGAAATTGTTGGTACAATAGGTGGTTTTGGATCATCTGTGTTTTTTGTTCCAATTGCCAATTTCTACTTTGATTTCCATTCTGTTTTAGGTCTGGTAGCTTTGTTTCATCTTTCAAGTAATCTAAGTAAAATAGCACTTTTCAAAAAAGGACTAGACAAATCTTTACTCATATATATTGGTGTCCCTTCTCTAATTTTTGTTGTCCTAGGTGGTGTTTTATCCAATTACCTGAATCAATACTATGTTAGTTTATTCCTAGGCTTCTTCTTAGCAGGACTAAGCCTTCTTTTTTTGATAAAAAAGAACCTCGTTATTAAAGCGGGTAAAAAACAATCCATTATTGGCGGCTCATTGTCAGGTTTCTTTTCAGGATTTTTAGGAACTGGAGGAGCAATTAGAGGTTTAACAATGGCTGCTTTTAATCTTAAAAAAGAAGTATTTATTGCCACATCGGCCTTTATTGACTTCGTTGTAGACGGTGTACGAGCAGTAATTTACTATCAGAATGGTTATATACACAAACATGACATGATCTATGTCCCCTTCCTCCTAATTATCGGCTTAGTTGGTACTTATATTGGAAAAAAAATACTCAACCGAATTTCTCAAGAAAGGTTCAAACGGATCACGCTGTATTTAATACTCTTAATAGGTTTGGTGTCAATTGTATCCTTTATAAGAACAATAAAATAATGCTTAAAGAGGATCGAATTAGTTCATTTTATCATTCTAACATGACAAATATCATACTTTCTACTGGTATTTGTCCTCTTTGAGCTACTAGACTCAATGTACTTTTATAAAAGAAAC
>CAJQOB010000002.1 GCA_905479845.1 uncultured Flavobacteriales bacterium | reverse complement strand
TACAGGGTTTAATTCTCAGTGAGCCCGAAAGGATTCGAACCTTTGACCGCCTCCTTAGAAGGGAGGTGCTCTATCCAGCTGAGCTACGAGCCCAGAAAAGTTGAATAAAAAAGGGGATGATTTCTCATCCCCTGGTCGGGGTGGCAGGATTCGAACCTGCGACCTCCTCGTCCCAAACGAGGCGCGATGACCGGGCTACGCTACACCCCGAACTGTATTTCTACTGTTCTTTTTATTCAAAATTTCAAAAGTAAAATTCGATATTAATCTTGGTTTTACTCATACCAATGTTCTTTAATTCTGCTTAGAATCGGAGTGCAAAAATAGTGATTTAATTCTATTCTGCAATTAAAACAATTAAATTTTAATTTGCGGAGAGACAGGGATTCGAACCCTGGGTACCCTTTTGAGGTACGCTTATTTAGCAAACAAGTCCTTTCGGCCACTCAGGCACCTCTCCGTTTTGCGTTAAGCGAAGGCAAATTTAAAAAATCAAAGTCAAACTTTCCTATGAATTCTTCTTTTTTTTTTAAGGAATATTCAAAAGAATTATGCGCAAACATTGATTATTGCCTAATATCCATTCTTTTACTTCAAATTCTCAATAAATTCCGTCGATACTTTCCACTTTTGAATATCTTCATCTGACATCCAGTGAACGCCATCAAAAGGCGCAGCTTGTAGCGTATGAAAGTAAAACGCTGGTCCCTTTTCGGATCCCATAATCATTGTGAAATAATATTAGCTATTCAGGATAAACGTCAACCATTCGGTCAATTTCAGGACAAATAACAGAACCCATAACAGATGATAAGGGCTAAAAACCTTTGTTATTTGTGTGGATGCGACCATACTTCCGTATGCAAGCAATAACAGCAAAGGATGATTTAACAAGACACCTGAAACGAAGGCGATAAAAAAAAGTCCACTCAGAAGTAGAGCGACTCCCCTTTTTTGCTTGATCATTGTGGCAACTCCAGCAATCAAGATCAGTGCGTAAAACGCTAATAAGAAGTAATCCGTGGTCAAGCCATTCATGAACTCCATCATTTGCTCTTGCTCATAAATGAATGCCCAGAAGAACTGAGTACTCAACACTCCACAAACGCCTGCGATGACGGAGAGCAGCCCAGCCCATTTGTTTCCCTTCCAATTCACGAAAAAGAACTGAGTGGAAATAGCTAGGAAAATAAATTCATTTAGGGGAAAAGGAAAAATGAGTGACCCTTGAGTGATAAAAATGCTCGCTGCATAAACGACCAGTGTTAGAATACCGAGAAAGAGTGTTCTTACCTCGCTTGTCATTTTTTCTTGCTCAAGGCTTCTTCAACGTATTTGAACGTTGAAAGTACATCAGGTTTTCCGTCAACAACGGCTACGTCATGCTCAAAATGCGCACTTGGAAGTCGGTCCTCTGTAACAATTGTCCATTTATCATCCAACATTTGAACTCGTTCTGTTCCCATATTGATCATTGGCTCAATTGCGATTGTTAGTCCGTTTTGGATTTTCTTTCCTCGACCTCTTCGTCCATAGTTTGGAACTTGTGGATCTTCGTGCATTGAACGCCCTAATCCATGACCAACCAAATCGCGAACTACTCCATAACCGTGTTTTTCGGCATGTTGCTGAATAGCAAAACCAATGTCTCCGATACGATTACCGCTTTTCACTTCGGCAATTCCTAAATCCAAACATTCCTTTGTTACTTGAAGTAACTTCTTCACTTCAGGCTTTACCTCACCTACTTCAAACGTGTAGGCATGATCTCCATAAAACCCTTCGAATATTGCACCGCAATCCACAGAAATGATATCTCCATCTTCCAATGGGCGCTCATTTGGAATCCCATGTACAACAGCATCGTTCACTGACATACATAGTGTATTCGGGAAATCATATAATCCTAAAAACCCAGGAATTGCATTCTGAGAACGGATGTATTCCTCTGCAATAGCATCCAATTTAAGCGGTGTAATTCCAGGTTGAATTTCAGCTGCGAGAACCCCGAGTGTACGACTCACAATTTGTGCCGCTTCTCTCATGATTTCAATTTCGTCTGCTGTTTTGTAGATGATCATATTCCGTTTCAATAAATTCATTGGGGACAAAGATAGTGATTTCACTTCCTAAATTTCTATTTCCAAAATTGTTCACTCACCATTTCAACAAATTCGACCTACGAATTACTCCGATAATCATACGTTCATCGGAGCATCAGGTTCGTTTAACGAGAATATCTACTAGTTTTTTTTCGAACGTGAAAAAGTACGTAATTTCCCAACACTTGCACTCAAGCATCTACTTATGAGTTACTTAAAATTCAGTATTAGTGTTGCTATTTTTTCATTTATCTCAGCTTTCGGAAACGTAGCTCTTTCACAACCCGCGGGATATAGTTTTGGAAAGAAAATTGAAATCTCATCTAATATCGTTTCAGGGAGCAATGATTTAACCGACTTTCCTGTCTATCTAGAATTCACGGATCCTAATTTGAGAAGCGTTTCCAATGGTGGTCATTTACAAAACATAAACGGATATGACATTGTCTTCACTTTACCAGATTGTACTACTCCCGTCCGCTTCCAAATTGAAAATTACGATCCCACTACTGGAAGTTTAACTGCCTGGGCGGGAGTTCCAGTCCTCAGTGCTTCTATGAACACTTCGATTTTCATGTACTATGGAAACTCAAACGTGACAGCTAATCCTTCTTCCCAATCAACCTGGACCTCAAATTACGAAGGTGTTTGGCATATGAACAACGACCCAAGTACTTCGTCTCTCATCGATTACTCAGGAAATGGCGTTGACGGAACCTCTTTTGGAAATATGACTGCAAGTGACTTAGTAACTGGAAAGCTTGGGAATGCTATAGACTTCGATGGATCAAACGATTATTTCGCATTGGCCAACAAGTTCTATACAAATAGTGGAGAAATACCGCAACTCACTGTTAGTGCTTGGATCAACACAACATATTCAAATAGCTCCATGTCTTCTAATTGGTCCATTCTCGACTTCGATCGATCTGAATATTACAACATGTTTATTCATGGAGATGGTCGTTTAGGGTTTGCCACAAGAGCTGGAGGAATACACGATTCATATGCTGGTTCAACTGGTGATTTAAATGATGGCGACTGGCATCATGTGGTAGGAGTATTCAATGGTACAAGCAAGCTACTGTACATCGATGGTTCGTTTGCGTTAACGGTTTCGAACCCACATGGTGGGGCCTCGCTCGGAACAGGGGCAAATCGCTTTGGATTTATTGGAGATGGTTCTGAGGCAACAAGCTTCAATGGTAATCGATACTATGATGGAATGTACGATGAGATTCGCTTTACAAATAACTCTCTTTCTTCAGATTGGATTGCCACCGAGTACAACAATCAAAACAACCCTGCTGGTTCGCAGACCTTAAGTGAAGAGTTCTCTTCTACTGATTTATGCCTCTTACTTCCAGTTGAGTTTGGTACTTTCATTGCTCAATTAGCGCAGGAACGACAAGTTCAATTGACATGGAATACCATTTCTGAAATCAATAATGATTACTTCGAAGTACTGAGAAGCGAAAATGGCCTAGACTGGGAAATTATAGATATCGTGGATGGAGCAGGAAACTCACTCGAGGAGCAACACTACCAATCTTTGGATATTTCCCCAGAATGGGAAGCGGGCATTAACTATTACCGCGTTCGTCAAGTAGACTACAATGGTGCGTATAAATACTCCCCTACACGATCGGTCTAGTTACAATCTACGTCCGACGTGCTCATTTATCCAAATCCCGCAAAAGACGTGCTCTACATTGAAGGAGCAACACACAATTTGAATTCTAAGTTATCATTACAAACGAACTTGGGCAAAATATGAATGGAAAGATTAGCTTCATTCAAGTTTCGAGTCACCACATCCAGTTGGATCTTTCAAATTTAAGGTAGCGCCCATCTTTGTGTGTCCGATGAACCTGAAGTTTTCAACAAATTAATGAGTTTTCACTGATTGTTTTTCTAAAAGACTTTTCAAATTTAAAATTATGTATTGGATAACTGTATCTTTTCTTTCCTTTATCGATCG
>CAJQOB010000001.1 GCA_905479845.1 uncultured Flavobacteriales bacterium | reverse complement strand
CGTTTTTTCCTCTCATTTTGCAAGGTTTTGAACACAAGTTAGCTCAACACTTGCAATTTTGGTAAACTCAAACAACTAGGTTTTCAACAAAATTATGATAGAAATCAATGGGTTGAATAGTTCTTAAGGAACGACTATTTATCGATACTTCCCTACCCAACCCGAATTTATGGTGACACAATCAAGGTTAAAGGGAGCGATAGTTTAAGTTACATCAGTGTGGATGCAATTGCTCCAAATACCATAATACGCGTATTTACGTATGCCAACGATACGCCTGAGAATATAGACTTGAAAAAATTATATTTCCCTAAATTCTATCAAGCCTATAAACAGAAGGACATATATTCCGGTGATGTTTGGAATTTCCTCCACACTTTGTATCGACAGGTAAGATATGAAGAATATAATAACTTCGAACATAGCGAAGGTGAACAAATCGAGATGATGATTGACGCTTTGCAATTGGAGCGGAAGCCCTCCGACTAAGCTTACTTTTCAAAGACAAAATGATGACTTCGCCCCAAATCATCCGTGTACTGAAACTGCAAATCCGTTCGTGTTAAGAGCGTCATTCCATTGGAAATCCTTGCGTGATCAATCCCATTGACAATTGGAGTGAGGTACAGTTGTCCTCCTTCTTCCTCCAAACTATACTTTCCAGCTTCCACACGCGTCCCAGTTATTTGAGGAGACGAATATTCAAGTGACATTGAATACGCACAAATAGTATCGTCGCAGTTCTCGAAAAACATCGTTCCCGAAGCTTCAGGAAAATAACTCAAGCCTAACTGACTTTTAAATCGGTAGCTAACAAGCTCCCAAGTACCCTTGATTCGTTTTTGTTGCTTCTCGTATTTATCGCACGCAGATAAACCGAGAACAAACGCAATCATCAAAGTCGATATTAGAATTCTACTTGTCAAAAGAAATAATCACTGTTTTGTCGGTACGAATCATTTGCATCATCAATCGACGCATGTTCTTTTCCGTTTTGGAATTGAGATTTAGGCTCTTTGCATTCTTAACGAGTTTCGCCTTGGCTCGTACTTCCATTGACTTTCGTTCGCCGTCAGTCCATTTACCTTGCTCCTGAAATATTTCCGTTTTCGATGGAGAAACAACAACATCCAAGACTTTCGGTTTAGGAAGCTGAATGAAGACGCTATCTTTTCCTTGACGGATTTCAAAATTTGATTCCGATAAATCGAATCCGTAGCGTACTTCACCACGAACGATAATCGTTAAGCGCCTTTTGATATTGGAGTTAAGATACTTATCGACCATTCTTTGAGAATCAAACCAGCTCCAGGTAGAATTACCTTTCCAACGAACTACTGAATCCATCACAACTTCATCCTTGTAATTCACCGTACTAATTTCTGCAATTGAGCGAATTGATTCCACGTGAATTGGGGTATCATCAATCTTCAAATATTCCTCTTCACCACCTTTAAAAAAGAAATGATAAATCAAGTAGACCACTCCACCAATAATCAGTAAAACGACCAAGTTTTTCAGAAGTCGAACGAGATCATTCATTCTTTAGTTCCGCTTTTTTATGTTTTACAATCACTTTTTCGAAGCCCATTTGCTCATAAAAATCTTCCAGGAACATTGCAGCATTGTTCTCTGCGTCCTTCAAAATTTTCGTTTCGTTCATGTCTCGTTTAATGGCGTTTTCAGCCTGACGCATATAGTTGTTCTTTTCACTTTGCGAAAATCTGTCACGCAAACCACTAACGCTTTCCATTTCCGTATGCGTCAATTTAGGTTCCATCACAAATGATGTCATTTCCGCAGGAGGTAAAAGAATCGTGATCGTATTTCCGCTCACGGTAATATCGCCCTCTCTCAATTTCTTCAAATCTACTCCGGCTTTAATTTTTGCTTTACAGCTCATTAGGATTTTTCGATCTCCTACTGCATACCATTCCCCATCATCGGTAAGTTTGATGATTTTACCAACGGTATACTCGGATGTAGAAAGCAAACCGATGTTTTTTATTTCATAAACATCCGCTTTTGGTGGCTCTTTCGTTTCTTCACCACACGATGAAATCAACCCAGAGATGAACAAAAAGATAAAAAGTGTATATCTCATTATTCTACAAATTAACAAAATGGTGCTAACGCCATCATTTGGACCCCAAATTTTAACGATTTTTGGTCAATATCGAATCGTGGGTGGTGTACACCATGCACAATTCCCTCCTCTTCATTTCTAACTCCTAACCTGAAGAAACACACTGGCACCTCTTGAGAATAGTACGAAAAATCTTCAGCGGTCAGGCGAATTGGTAATTCATGAACACTTTCCTCTCCAAGAAACTCTTGGGAAATGGTTCGCATCCGCTGCGTCGTTATCGGATCATTTTCCAAATACGGATATCCTTTGCTGATAGTCACCTCTGCTCTTCCTCCACTTGCCTTCGCGACATCTTCCGCCGTCTGTTGAATCAATTCCAAGGCTTGTGCTCTCCACTCCTCATTCATCGTACGAAAAGTACCTTTTAAGTGAGCTTTTGATGGGATTACGTTTGTTGCTCCAAGTGCCTCGAAGTGACCAAACGACAAAACACATGGTACTTTCGGATCACATTTTCGACTCACAACCTGTTGAAGTGTTTGCAACATATTCGCACCGATCATGATTGGATCGATGCAACGATGAGGAGTTGCTCCGTGTCCACCTTTTCCGTGAATCGTAATATATACTTCATCGCATGAAGCCATGTAAATTCCTTCTTTGAAGCCAACGTTCCCTACTTCCATATCAGGAAAAACATGCAAAGCGGCCATTCGCTCCACTGTTGGATTTTGCAAAGCACCATCGCGAATCATGAGCGTTGCACCCCCAGGGTTTTTCTCTTCTCCCGGTTGGAAAATCAATTTAACGGGTTGAGGCAACTGCTCTTTTAACTCGTTCAAAATTTCCGCTGCTCCAAGTAAAACTGAGGTATGCACATCATGTCCACATGCGTGCATGATTCCATCTTTAGTCGATTTATACGGAACGTCATTTTCTTCTTGAATTGGCAAGGCATCTAAATCTGCTCTCAGGCCAAAACAAGGTGTTGCTTCCGAGTGTTGAGCACCACGAATCATTGCTACGATTCCTGTATCTCCAACTCCCACAGTGTGTTCAATTCCTATTTTCGTAAGTGCTTCTGAAACGTACTTCATCGTTTCATGTTCCTGATAAGATAGTTCAGG